>JALHUF010000653.1 GCA_022866195.1 Terriglobia bacterium | reverse complement strand
GTGAGGGTGCTGGTTCCGCGGATGTGCTCTTCGCCGTGGACACCGGAAAGCGCGGCGGCAAGGATGCGGTAGAAGTTGACGCCCGAGTGCGAGAAGAACCGGTGGTCCTCGGTGGCCAGGACGGCATCGACCAGCACCTTGGGAAGGTCCTGATAGCGCACCAAGCGCCTTTTGCCGCGGCTGCGGTCAAACAGCGTGGTGATAAGCTCCGGCTCGAGCAAGTAGCTCTCCAGCGCGGCCGGGCGATCCAGCAAGGTGATGGAAACCAGCCGGCCGCCGTGAAAGCCCAGCGCCGCCGGACCCTGTCGAAACTGCTCGCCCTGGACAAAGGAGAGCGGCCCGGGGTAAATCTCCAGCCGCTCTCCCGCCAGCGTATATGTGCCGACCTCCGAGCCGCCCTTTTCCTCCGCGTAAAGGGCTTTGCGCAACCGCGCGGCGAACGCCACGGACGTCCCTGGCTGCCCAACTCTGACTTCCGTCGGAGCCGCAAAAACCAGCGAGGCGTTGTCAAACACCTCCCCGCTCAGGCGCGCATCGATGAGACGCGCAAAGCGCACGTAGTAGTAAACGAGGGTCCCGATCCCAATCAGGAAAAACACCAGGCCGGCGGCGAGGAGGCCCTTCTTCCACCACGACAGGCCTCCACGCTTTGGCGGCCTGGCAGTGTACCGAGGCCCTGAGGGCTTTCGACTTACGGGTGATGTGCGGGCGGGCACGGGTTATAACTGCCGGTTTTCAGCCGAAGGTGTGAAGCGGAGCTCCAGCGTATAGACCATCAGGTCCACGGGAACGGTGTAATCAACTGCCACAACAACCTTGCCGCCGCCGACATCCACTTTCACCTGTTCGGGGCTCACGGGGAGATTCAACTCTTTGGCTTTGTCCAGAATGGTGCTCCGGATTCCCTCGGCCGGAGCGCGCTGCGTTACCCAGAAGGGATTCTGCTGCCGGATGTAGTCCTGGAACTCGTAGCTGTCGACATAGACAGGGATGATCTTGATGCCGACGTACACCACCGCCGCAAGAAACAACAGAGCCAGAACGCTCTTGACCGTAGCTCTGCCTGAGTCCGACCGTCGCATGATTCCCCCCTTCAACACAGATTCCTCCCGCGCTAGCGGAGATGCCTCTCCCGCAGGGACGGTACGACAGCGTCCAGCTTAACATCCGCGATTTGCTTTGTCGAGCGCTCGAAAATCTCCGCCTGCCCCCGCTCCAACTTTCTCGTGCCCACTGTGACGCGGAAGGGGACACCGATCAGATCGGCATCCTTGAACTTCACCCCGGGCCTTTCGAGACGGTCGTCGAAAAGCACGTCAATAGACTTCGCGCACATTTCCGTATACAGCTTTTCCGCCGCGGCAAGCACGGCCTGGTCATCCATGTTGGCCGCCGTCAGGATCACTTCGAAGGGCGCGATGCTGCGGGGCAGAAACATGCCGTCCTCGTCGTGGTTTTGTTCGGCGGCCGCACTCAGGATGCGTTCCAGGCCGATGCCGTAGGAGCCCATGACCAACGGCACTTCCTTGCCGCTGGCATCGAGCACCCTGGCGTGCATGGCTTCCGAGTAGCGCCGCCCCAGCTTGAAGACGTGACCCAGTTCGACGCAGACTTTCACCTGCAGCGGCTTCCCGCAGCGCAGGCACAAATCGCCTGTGGAGACCACGCGGAGATCGCGATACGCGGCGGTGAAATCCCGCCCGGGCGTCACGTTCCGCAAGTGCATATCGTCACGATTCGCGCCGGTGATGAGGTTCTGGCGGCCCTCGAGCGCGCGGTCGGCCAGAATCCTCGCGCCCCGCAGACCCACCGGTCCCAGAGACCCCACGTTGGCCCCGTGCAGCGCCAGCGCCTCTTCGGGCGTGGCCGGGCGAAACACCGCCGTGCCCAGCGCCGTGGCCAGCTTGGTCTCGCTCAGTGTGTGGTCGCCGCGCAGCAAGAGCACCACGGGCTGGCTCTCCACGACGTACACCAGGGTTTTCATCAGGCGTGCGGGACTTTCACCCGTGAACTTCACCAGGGCGTCGATGGTCTTGATCCCGGGCGTGGCAAACGGCTCGGGCGAAGCTGCGCCCGGCAAGTCCTCGATGGGCGTGGCCCTGGCTTCCGCCTTCTCCAGATTGGCCGCGTAGCCGCACTCGCACACCGCGATGGAATCTTCGCCCGCCTTGGTCGGCACCATGAACTCGTGCGAGACGCTTCCCCCCATGGCGCCCGAGTAAGCTTCCACCACTACATACTTCAGCCCGCAGCGCTCGAAGATGCGGCAGTAGGCGTCGTAGTGTTTCCGGTAGCTCACGTCCAGGCCCGCGTCGTCCAGGTCGAAGGAGTATGAGTCTTTCATGATGAACTGGCGCAGGCGCAGCAGGCCCGCCTTGGGCCGCGGCTCGTCGCGGAACTTTTCCTGAATCTGATACCAGATCTGGGGAAGTTGCTTGTAGGAGCGCAATTCGCCGCGCGCGATGTTGGTCATTTCCTCTTCGTGCGTCACGCCCAAACACATGTCGTGCTGGGTGCGGTCTTTGAACTTGAACATCGTCTCGCCGAACAGGTCGTAGCGACCGCTCTCCCGCCACAATTCCGCGGGGTTCAACGCCGGCAGATAGAATTCCTGCCCGCCGATGCGGTTCATTTCCTCGCGGATGATCTGCGCGATTTTCAGGAACGACTTCTGTGCGAGGTAGAGATAGGCATAGACACCCGCCGCCACCTGACGGACGTAGCCCGCGCGCAGCAGAAGTTGGTGGCTTGGGACTTCCGCCTCCGCCGGCACTTCGCGCAACGTGGGAATAAAAGCCTGGCTCCAACGCATTAGTTCGACCTTTCGTTTTTGGCTTTCGGCACTCAGCTGTCAGCTTTCAGCCTTCAGCTTTCAGTTATCAGCCTTCAGCGTGTCATTCTGAGGAGTCCGTCATCTGACGGACGACGAAGAATCTCCTCAGTGACTGATCCAGATGACTACCATTAACCGTCTGCTCACTGCCGACTGCCAACTGCCGACCGCCGACCGCCGACTGGTGGCTGCTCCGAACTTGGAATTTGTCATTGTTGTAGATGAGCGTTCGCCTTGTCAAGGAAAGCATAATGATTGCGGCCTGCGCCGACCTTCGTTAGAATCCCCAGCCCAAAGCTTTTTGTGGTTAAATGAACGACGGGGTGTTGACACTTGCCAGAGAAACCTAAGGTCGCGCTGGGTGCCGATCACGCGGGCTTTCCGCTGAAGGAGAAGGTCCGCGAGTACCTGGTGAGCAAGGGCTACGAAGTGGAAGACACGGGCCCCACCACACTCAGCCGGGTGGACTACCCGGACCTCGCCGAGAAAGTGGCCGCGCGCGTGGCCGCCCGGGAAGCGACTTTCGGCGTGCTGGTATGCGGCACCGGACTCGGTATGGCCATGGCAGCTAACCGGGTTCCTGGCGTCCGCGCCGCCACCTGCAACGACACGCTCTCCGCCCACTTCGCGCGCTGCCACAACGACGCGAACGTCCTGGCTCTGGGTGGCCGGCTGGTGGACCCGGCGACCGCGGAGAAGATCCTGGACATCTGGCTTTCGACCCCCTTCGAAGGCGGACGGCACCAGCGTCGCGTCGAGAAAATCGCCGCCCTCAATCAGCAACACAATTCGGAGAAGAAGAAATGAGCCCTCCCCTGCCCGCTCGGCTGCGTCCCCTGGCGGAAATCGATCCGGAAATTGCCCGCGCCATCGACCACGAGGTTGACCGGCAGGCGAGAACGCTGGAGCTGATTGCCTCCGAGAATTTCGTGAGCGAGGCCGTGCTTCAGGCGCTCGGCTCGGTCATGACCAACAAGTACGCCGAGGGCCTGCCCGGCAAACGCTACTACGGCGGCTGCGAGTTTGTGGACGTCGCCGAATCACTCGCCATCGAGCGCGCCAAGAAATTGTTCAACGCCGAACATGCCAACGTCCAGGCGCATTCGGGCAGCCAGGCGAATCAAGCCGTCTATCTCACGGTGCTCAAGCCGGGCGACCCGCTGCTGGGCATGAGCCTGGCGCACGGCGGCCACCTGACGCATGGCCATCCGCTCAACTTTTCCGGTCGCATGTACAAAATCGTTTCCTACGGCGTGAAGAAAGACACGGAAACCATCGACTACGACGAGCTGGAGCGCCTGGCGATGGAGCATCGCCCGAAGCTCATCGTCGCCGGCGCCAGCGCCTATCCGCGCCTCCTGGATTTCGAGCGCTTCGCGGCCATCGCCAAGAAGTGCGAGACGCTCTTGATGGTGGATATCGCCCACATCGCCGGCCTGATTGCTGCCGGCCTGCATCCGAGCCCCTTCCCGCACGCCGACTTCGTCACCACCACCACGCACAAGACGCTACGCGGGCCGCGCGGCGGCGCCATCTTCTCGAAGGCCCAATACGCCAAAGACCTCGACAGGAACGTCTTCCCTTGCCTCCAGGGCGGCCCGCTGATGCACGTCATCGCTGCCAAGGCCGTGTGCTTCCAGGAGGCTTTGCAGCCGGAATTCGCTGACTACCAGAAACAAATTGTCTTGAATGCCAAGGTTCTCGCTGAGGTTCTGGCTATGGAGGGATTCCGCATCGTTTCCGGCGGCACAGATACGCATCTGATGCTGGTGGACGTTTTTTCGCGCCAGGTCACCGGCAAGCAGGCCGAGCAGGCGTTGGAGCGCGCCGGCATCACCGTGAACAAGAACGCGATTCCGTTCGACACCAACCCGCCCGCCATCGCCAGTGGCATCCGCGTGGGCACTCCCGCCGTCACCAGCCGCGGCATGCAGGAGCCGCAGATGGAGCTCATCGCGCACTGGATTTCCGAGGTGCTGAATAACCTGGAAGATGAGTCGGTGCTGAAACGCGTCCGCAGCGAGGTCGAGGCACTAACGGAGAAATTCCCCCTCTACGAAAACCGCCGCGTGGCGGTGGCCGGTAAGGTATGATGAAGGACGCGAGAGGTGGCTAAGATGCGTCAAGTCGTCATTTACCCAGGCGAGGATGGATACTGGGTCGCTGAGTGCCCCAGCCTGCCCGGATGCGTCAGCCAGGGCAAGACCAAGGAAGAGGCGACGGAGAACATCAAAGAAGCTATCCGTGGCTACATCGCTGCCCTCCAACAGGATGGCCTGCCTGTCCCCGAAGAACGCTTCCAGGTTCTTGTGACGGCGGTATGAGCAAGCTGCCCAGGATTTCAGGGAGGGAATGTGCTAGCGCTCTGGAACGGGCTGGCTTCTTAATGAGGCGTCAGGAATCTACCCACATGATTCTCCGTCGGGAGAATCCCTTTGCACAGGTAGTGATCCCCGACCATAGAGAACTCGACCGGGGCACACTCCGCGCCATCATCCGTCACGCGGGGCTTTCCGTTGATGAGTTTATCCGACTCTTGAAGTAGCAGGCCCGCCTTCTTTTTCCCGTGCCCGATGTCTGCGGGAAAGTAGAAGCGCTAGCAGCGAGACTTCCGCTCCACGAAAACCGCCGCGGGGCGGTGGTGAAGGCCTGAGGTAGCGGGGTCTCTCGGGCACCCGCCTCGTCTTTCGCGCGCGCGGGCAGCCTGTCCCGGCGAAGTCGGGAAGCCCTCCCCTACCGATTAAGCGCTTTGAAGCTTTTTCCTACCCTGATCGCTTATCGAGTACTTCCCGCCTTCGGCTCGCACCAAGTCCGCGCCGACCAACTCGCGCAAACTGGCTCGCACCAAAAACAAGGGATGTCCCAGCCGGGCAGCAATTTCCTCGGGCGTCGCGGGTTGCTCGAGGAGCTTGAGCAGGGCCTTGGCCGACTCTGTCAGTATGCCGTCAGCACCGATGCAAGGCACGGTAGTCCTCCCTACTTGAGCTCCCTCATGCAGAAGTACCAGTCCTTGCATTCCACCGTCTTGTCGGTCATCCGCTGTTCGGCCATCTCCTGAGTTTTGGCGGGCGGAACGATAACCCTGTCTCCGGGACGCCAGTTGGCCGGCGTCGCCACGCCATGTTTGTCGGAGGTCTGTAATGCCTGGATGACGCGCAGGATTTCATCCATGTTGCGGCCGGTGGTCAGCGGGTAGTAGATCATCGCTCGCAGCATCTGCTTGTCGTCGATGATGAACACGCACCGGGAGGTTTCCGTCTTGCTTTCGCCCGGCATGACCATACCGTAGAGAGTCGCAACCTGGCGGTCCAGGTCGGCAATCACCGGGAAGGTGATTTTCTGCCCCAGCTTCTCTTCAATGTTGCGCATCCAGGCGATGTGGGAATAAACGCTGTCGATGCTCAGCCCCATCAGCTCGCAGTTCAGTTCCCGCAGCTTGGGGTGGATCTTGGCGAAGGCGACGAATTCCGTGGTGCATACCGGGGTGAAGTCGGCCGGATGGGAAAACATCACGAGCCAGCTACCTTTGAAGTCTTCCAGCTTGAGCGTCCCATGGGTCGTGACGGCCTCGAACTGCGGCGCGGGCGAACCCAGGCGGGGAAGGCTGGGAGGCTGCTGAACTTGCTCGGTCATACCAATCCTCCAGAGAAGTGAAATTGGAATCCAAGCATGATTAGATGCGGGCTAGCCTCGTAGGATTCAATAATCCATCTTGGAGGAACCCTCTATCGGGGCGGGCGCTGGCCGGCTTTGAACAATGTCCACGGCCCGGCTTTCATGTCGCGCAGCAGCGGCGCCTGCCAGGCATATTCCGGATGGGCCTTGAGGAAAGCCTCGGCGCGGAAGTCAATCCCGCAGGGATGGCCGTAGCGGGCGCGAAAGCTCAACACCCGGGCCAGGCGGCTGTCTATGACCTTGCCCTGCACGGCCCCTTCGGGCGAATACGGCCCGCACTCCCAGATGGGCTCACCGCGCGGCGAGACCTCGAGGTGTCCGCAAAGAGTGTGCTCGTTGGGTTGCTCTTCCTTGAGGAAGCTGTCGTAGTGATCGGCGAGGAATTGCTCCGCCCGCGCAACATCAATCTTGCCCTTCCAATCCTGCATGAGCTGTTCACCCCGCACGCGCCGCGTGTTAGGCGAGCTCTCAGGATTGCCGGGATCGAACGTAGTTTCTTCCGCCCGCACCTTGGGGTCGGTGGGGAAATTGGCCCCCACAAAATAGCCGTCTTTGGTGCGCTCTAGGCCGTAATGCTTCAAGCCCAACTCGAATTGGGCGATTTCCCCGGTCTTGCGGTCACCGAGCAGCCAGGTGTTGGCGTAGCCGCCATTGTTGCCGTCGCGCATGATGAGGACATAGTCGTCGATGGAGCTCGCATACTGCATCGCCTGACGCGCGCGCACGAACTCCGGCTTGCCGTTCGGATCCCAGCCGCGGAACTGCGAGATCGTGGTCTCCGTCACCATGAGGCCGGCCGAGTTCACTCCGAAATCGTCGTCGCTGATGATGACGCCGGGATAGCCGTCCATCAGGATGCGGTGGCCGCGCTGCGGCACGAGGTCAAAGATGACGCGCCAGTGCGCGCCCTCCAGGTAATTCGTCCAGGCGTTGTGCGCCATGACGATCTGCCGATCGCGCGTGTAGCTGCCCGTCGCCACAAAGGCGCTGCAATTGCCGGGAGCCGCCAGGCGCGGGGCGTTCGCCACTTTCTCCCGCGCGTTCAGCCACGGCACGTAGTAATCCGGCAACTCTTGAAAGGCGTTCAGGGCCACCACATCGTCCAGGTCCATCTTCGCGCCGCGCGCTTTCAAACCGTCGACGATGCCGGTCAGCTCTTCCTGATATTCCGCGTCGATTTTCGGCCAGAGCATCTCGCGTCCAGCCTGGCGGAAGAATTCCCAATCGCGTCCGGTGTGATGCGTGTCGCTCAACTTGACCGCTTCAAAGGCCGCAGCAATCTCCGGCGCGAGTAAGTAACCATGCTGGAAACCTATCTGGCCCGGAGAACCTTCCAGATGAACATAGACCCAGCCAGCTTGGTCGAAGCGATAGGCGCCGCGCAGCCGGTGGTCGGAAGACGCCGCCTGCATCGTCTGAGGCATCGAGTCAACCTTGGCCCCCGAGGGAGATGCTGCCAATTCCCCGTTGGGAGAATGGCGGAGGACCACCGCCCCCAGAGCAATCAGTAATCCTCCTAACAACGTTGCCGGAAGAACATTTCGCCTGGATAACATTCCCTTTTCCTTTCAACCTCTCATTCTGCCTGCATGACTTCGCGCGCCGCCGCGTTGCCGCTTTGGACGGCACCCTCGATGGTAGCGGGCAAGCCGGTGGCCGTCCAGTCGCCGGCCAAGTAGAGGCCACGCACCGGAGTGCGCGCCGCCGGCCGCACTTCCTCCACTCCCACGCAGGGGGAGAAGGTCGCAAACCGCTCCTTAATGACCAGCGAGTGTACGAGTTTCGCCTGGCGCGTGGCGGGCAGAAGCTCGCCCAGGTCCCGCAGCGCGATGGCCAGCAATTCTTCCTTCGGCCGACCGATATGCGCATGCGCTCCGCTCAGTACCAACGAGATGTGGTTCTCGCCGGAGCCTTGAGTCTTTCCGCGATTGAACAACCACTGCACGGTCGCCCCGCGCAGGCCGACGAAATCGAGCTCAGTGATGGCCCGGTCGAACCACAAGTTGATGGAAATAATCGGCGCGGGACGCAACGCCAAGATGTTGGTGAAATAAGCTTCGGAGCGCAGCAGGTCACCAGGCACGAGTCTGACCAGCTCGAACCACGGCACCGCACTCACCACCGCCCCCGCTTCAATCTTTTCGCCGCCGGCAAGTTGCACACCCTCGCAGACGCCGTCGGTGATAAGGAAGCCCGTGACATTCCGGCCCAATTCAACGCGCCCGCCGCGCGCCGTGATATAAGCAGAGGCCGCGGGCGTGTAACACTCGCTCATGCCCACGCGCGGGATGGCGAGCCGCGAATCGGCCGGCGAAGTGAACAGCGCCAGGCGCAAAACGCGCTGGAAGAGCACAGCAGCGGCCACGCG
>JALHUF010000068.1 GCA_022866195.1 Terriglobia bacterium | reverse complement strand
GCCAGCCCCGCCGCGCCCCCTTCTCCCTCTTGCGCGAAGGCACTCACGGGAAGAAGCAGGCAAACCAGACTCAGCAGGAAGCAGTATCCTGAGAACAGTCGAGCCCGTGTCTTCATTGGGAATCCCTCCTGGAAGATTTTCTCGTGCCCCTTGACCCTGGGGAGCTCGCACGAGGGTGCGGCTACGCTCGCATCCTTCGCACCGCACGGTGCGTCGCGTCGAACGCGCAAAACAGGTTTGTGAATCAGCTTTCTTGATTTCGCCAACTGAATGCGGGCGAACTTTATTGCACGGACTGGGCCTTGTCAAGGAGCGAATGGCAACCACGCGTCGTCGGTGCGGGCCGGCACCCATCCGTGGCGAGCCCGCGCCCGTAGGCCGCCAGAGAGCTACCCTATCACCTGCGACGGACGATGAGATACCACGCCGCGCCCACGCCCACTGCCGACAGAGTGGCCGCCAACTGCCCCTCGCGCGCGGAGCAAAGGCCCCGCCGGTGTCTGAACACAGAGATGGAGTCAGGCAAATGCGCGACTCGCGCTGAGGTCTCAGGGGAAGCGAGTGCTGGTTCCGGCGAAGTTATAGAGGCGGATAAGGGTGTTGATATCCCGCTGGCTGGGCTGTTTCACCAACGACCGCCAGAACAGCGGGTAGTGGATGACGGGCACGGGGATCTGGTACGCCTTCTCCTGCATCATCCAATACATGATGTCCTTGGGGCTGTCGCTGTGGCCCTTGATACCGAGGGCGTGTCCCATTTCGTGCAGGACGATGGCGCGCATTTCGTCCTTGGACCAGCGGCGCCGAACATCCACCACGATGACTGCGATCCTCCGGCCGGTCAATTCGCCCCCCACCCGGCGGATTCGTACCCATTCCACCGCCTCGCCCGCGTGCTCCGTTTCCAGCAGCGCCTCTTCCCAGCCCATGCGGATATCAGCATTCTGCGGCAAGGCCACCAACTGCAAGGGGAAGAGGGCACTCCAGATGTTGAAAGCGTCCCGCGTGCCTTCTTGCCACTTCATCTCGGGTTCGCTGCCCAGAAACACCTTGACCGGCAACCGAGCCCATTCCTCCCCCTCCGAGCTCCGGGAAATGGCCCAGTAATAGTCCCCGGCCGCGACAACATAATGGCTGGGTTGCATAGCTTCGGGAAGCGGAGGCATTGATTCCAGGATTTGCAGGCGCGCCTTGACGCGCGCCACATCGTATTTCAGGTCCGGCTGGCTGCTCGCCACCTCTATGAAGTGACGAAAATCCTCGATGGCTTTCTGACGGTCCACCATCTCATTTGCCAGGGCCCGATTGTGGTAAGCCTCGGCGTATTGGGGATCCTCCTCGAGGGCGCGACTGTACGCGGCCACGGCATCCGCAAAATGGTTTTGGTCAAAGAGCCCGTTGCCTTCCCGGTAGGCCGCCATCGCCTTCTCGCGATCGCCCACCGGGCTGGCTGCGCCGCCGGCCACCCCAATCAAGATCAAGGCCAAGACGAGCAGCCTGCGAGTAACGGAGTTCATCCGCTGCCCTCGGTCTCTCACAGTTCGGTACCCCCATCTGAGGCCCGCGCCCTTTGCCAGCGCGGCAGCCTATGATAACCCCAAAAGGTCGGGCAGACGAATACGCCTGCAGAATGGAGACCGGCAATGCCGACTGCCTTGGCGCGGCGGAGCCATAGGGGAGAACCAGCAAGTCGACATCTCGGAGGGTCGCCGGATTGTTCAACTCGTCCGGGCTCGCACAGTCCGGCCGCAGCCCGTCGAGAGCCTTCTGCAGGGTCTGCCGTGGGACGAGCTGGCTGTCAAGACTGGGAGATCCCTCCTGCCAGAACACCATAACCTCGCTGCACGCGGGCGCACATGCGGCTAGCATCAATAGAAAAGTTGTCCACAGTTGGCGGTTCACGGTTTCCGGTTGTCCTTTCACCGAGTGTCTTGCACCAAGCCTGTCCAAATTAGGTTTTTCGGAGCCCCCTAATTTGGACACCCGTCGGCTAGCCCGGGTCTCTCGGCTGGGCCCGAGGCGCCGCCCCAGGGCCGAATCGGCGCTTCTCATTAAGGACTTGCGGGCTTTTCGAGGCCCGCAGGCGACCCAAGCCTAGCTTGTTTCTACACCCTGGGGCGGATACCGGAAGCTGATTCTGAGATGGCCGAAGCACTCATTGAAAGCAAGGGCGCTAACCCGTCCAAATAGCCCCAAAGGCGGCCAATTTGGACAGCCCTGGTGTTGCACGGCCCCTATCCGGGTCCTCCCCGGAATAGTACCGCCACACAGGAATCCTCCCGGTGCAGAGATAGCCCTACATGCCGGTCGGCCTTTGCCCTTTTCTGTTCTCGGGGACTCAGGTGTTCCCGTTGACGGCGGCAAAGCGGACGCTTTGCGGCTCTTGTGCTGGCCACGTCGCGTTTCGGGCATAAGCGGCAGTTCGGATGGTAACGGTAGGCACAGAGTGGAGACATTATGTCTGAAAACTGCCTCCAATAATTAGTTGACTAATGTCATTGACAACCGAGAACGAGTAGTCCACTCTTATCGAGACGCACGATAATAGAAAATACGTTGCTGAGCGTCCTAAGTAGGGCCGGACTATGAAGGACCTCTGGCGGACACGATCAGCTTCCTCTCGGTTCCTGTCGCCCGCCCACTCCTTCCATACCCACGGGGGGCACGCGAATCCCATTCT
>JALHUF010000652.1 GCA_022866195.1 Terriglobia bacterium | reverse complement strand
CGCCTGCCGACCGATGTCTTTGACAGCAGTCACTACTTCTTTGGGCGGGGGGTGGGGGTGGCTACGAAGCGCGAGCGCGTGAGCCTGTTCGGCTTCGCTGGCACGACGTCTTCTGGATTTGCCGCGCCGTTCTTTCGCGCGGCGCGAAGCGAAGCCGGAGTGGGGCTGCTCTTCCTGGAAGCGCAGCTCTCCCCGACCGTGCGGGCGTTCTCGCGCAACGTGGTATCGAATCGGCAAACGACCATCAACGGTTTGGAATGGCGCCCCCGGCAGGATCTGCAAATGGCCTTGGCCGGCGGAGTCGGTGCTAACAGCGGCTACCTGAGCGCCAGCCTGGCCGCCGAGCGGCAATGGGTGACGGTGAAAGCCGGCTACGTGGGAGCCGAGAAGCAGTTTCGCCGCATCGTTGTGGAAGCGCCCTTAAACTCAGAGGTCACGGACGAGAATCTCCTGGTGGTTCTGCGGCCTAACCCCTTTGTCACCCTCACGGGCAGCCACCAGAATTTTCTCCAGCCCCCCTTTCAGCAAAGCAAGGCCTTGCAGGGAACCGTGGATCAAATGCTGGCGAATTTCACTGTAGCTGGATGGAGGCTGGGCGGTGGACTCTACCGCTCGGTCGTCGGCAACTCCCGGAACACCGGCACCTCGCTGTCGGTGGGCCGAGGCTTTGCGGGTCGCCTCGACCTTGGTGCGAACCTATTCCATAGCCGCCCGAATCGCGGACCCAGCTCGACAACCTTGGTAGGGAATCTTCGGGAAGTTATTTCGTCCCGACTATCACTCCTCCAACTTGTTACCCACTCGAACGGGCAGACCTCCGTCTCTTTTGGCGGAGATTTCCTCTCTAACCGCCTCACCATCGGAGTGGAATACCAGACCCTCTACGTGCCCTTTCGAGTCGGTAATCCCTTCAAGCAGGCCCTGGTGCTGAACCTCCGCTTACAGCCCTTCGGCAATTTCCGCGTGAATGCCGGGACCTTTGTCGCTCCCAATGGAGCAGTCAAATACACGCTCAGTAGTGGCACGTACCTTTACCGCAACCACGAGATTCGCGGCAGTGAAGCGGCCACTGCGGTCACGCTTCCGAAGTACATGGTTCGGGGTCGTGTGACCGACGAAGAGGGCAAGGCGGTTCGGGGGGCAACCCTCCGCATCGGCAGTGATACAGTTTTCACCGACTCCCAGGGCCGGTTCTTCATCCGCAAGGGCAAAGCTACCACCTACCGCCTGGAAGTCTTGCTCGAAGAGTTTCTCGCCCCCGGGCCATTCGAAGTGGTGTCGGCCCCCTCCACCGTGATCTCGACGCGGGAAGAGGGCGCACCTGAAGTCACCATCGTCGTTCGTGCGCTGAGACGATCGCCACAGTAACTCCCACCATCCGGAGATAGAGGCCCACTGTTCAGGAATAATACACGCTGGTCAAATTGAGACATCTCGGGCGTTACTGCCCGCTGTGCTGAAGCCAATCCCTGCGTGCTGGCCCGTGGGACTTCAACCCAAACACGACACCCCCGGCCTTGCCAACCGTCAATAAGTCCTGTCGGCTCATGCGGTTGAAGCCCGGGGTGGGCAAACGCTCGAAGCAATCCGCTCATTTTTTCCCCAGAAACGCCGATTAAAACAGGTGGCAATCCTACTGCTCTTTGTGGAACGACTATGTTGGCGACACGGGAGCCACGACGCCTTCTGCGACTATCCAGCCGCATCGCCCTCCCACTGTGCCTGATAACCGCGTTGCCTGTGTTTGCCCAGCTCAACTCGCCCGCCGCTTCGGTCACGCTGGTAGCCACGGTCCAAGAATCCGTGACCATCCAACACCTTGTCCTTCCAAGAGCTCAGCCGGACGTCAATGATGACAGGTCCCCCCCTGAAGGACTTCTTGTGTTCCTGCAATGGCGCTTTGAGCAGGGCAAGAACATTCAAGTGAAGTACGCTCTGAATCCCGACCAGGAGAACGCCTCCGACTCTTCTCCTGCCCGCTTCGCCAGCTTGAGCAAACTCGCCTCTGCCGCGGCTGGCTTCGCGTTCCAGTCCCAAGCACAAATCAAGACAATGGCCCTGGGTCTCGTGCCAGAGCCGGAGCAAACGCAGGTCGGCACGGCGAGCTTCCTGGTAGGAGTCAACCGGCCCAATTCAGACGTTTACACCGTTCGCATTTCCCTCGGCGTGTTTTAAACTCCAATTCCATTTCCCCACGCGTGCAGCTTGGCCCGCGGCCGTGCTCAGGGTACCCACGGCACCCGCAGCTTGAGGCGTACCGAACCGGGATGCTATGCTGTAACTCATGAGTGAGAGGGGGAGGGAAAATCATCGTCCTGCCGCCGCGCAAATGACCGTCGCTGAGGCAGCCACTGTCTATCAGTCAGAGTGTTACTCGCCAGGAACTCTTGGGCAAAATCTCCACTAAGAATATGATGCGGTCATGACGCAATTCCGTCAGTCTGGAGATGAATCTGCCAGTCAGGTCTTGAAGGAGGAACGCGGCCATGCTCAGGATTACCACTGATAGCCACCGGAAGGAAGTCACCCTCAAGGTTATCGCGCTCCTGCTGCTTCCGCTGCTGGCTGCAGGCGCGAACTTGCGCAGCGAGGAAAAACCTCCCCTGCGGCTGACGTTGCGCGAGGCGGTGCAACTGGCGCTGAAGGAAAACCCGCAAGTGCAGATTGCCAATCTCAATGTGGCGCAAAGTGCACAGGACGACGCTATAGCCCGCGCCGCCTTGCTGCCGCAGGCAGGCATCGAAGTTTACGACCGTATCCAGCGTTTCAACCTCGAGGCTTTCATTGGCCGCAGTTTTCCCGGCTCGCCGCAGCACGCCGGGCCGTTTCAGACCTTCCAAGCTGGAACAGGATTCTCCATGCCGGTATTCGACCTGACCCTGTGGCGCCGGTGGCAAGCGTCCCGCCAGGGTGTTAGGGCTAACGAGGCGCAGGAATCCACAGTGCGGGAACAGATTGTACTGCTCGTCGTCTCGCAATACCTGGGGGGCCTGCGCGCCACGGCGGACGTTCGGGCAGCACAGTCCCGCGTGGAACTTGCCCAAGCGCTCTATGATCAGGCGGCCGACTTGCAGAAGCACGGAGTGGGCACCGGGCTCGACACGCTGCGCGCCAACGTCCAGCTCCAGAACGAGAAACAACGGCTGATTGTGGCCGAGACGCAGCAGAAAATCTCGCTCTACGGCCTGGTACGGCTGCTCAACCTGGACTCGCATCAAACCCTGGAGCTGGCGGACGAGATGAGCTTCTTTGAGACCCCGGAATTCGAGGCGGCGCGGACGCTGGAACACGCCGTTTCGACCCGTCCCGAGATGAAGGCGCTGGAGTCCCGCGCGCGGATGACGCGTTTCGAGAAGCGGGCCGCGAGCGAGGCGCGGCTACCTACGGTGAACCTGGGAGGCTCGTGGGGCTACCAGGGGCTTTCCGCCCCCACCTCCATCCCCTCCTACCAGTATCAAGTGACCGTGGACGTTCCGCTTTTCGCCGGCGGGAGGATCCATGCTGAAAGGGTGAAGGCCGACCTGGAGTTGAAGAAAGTCGAACAGGAAAGAGCGGAACTCACGAACCACATCGCCTTGCAGGTGAAAACGGCGCTGGTGGAACTCGAAGCCGCGCGCCATGAGGTAGACGTAGCAAACCTGGGAATCAAGCTGGCGCAACAAGAAGTGGAGCAGGCCCGCGACCGCTTTCAGGCGGGGGTCGCGAACAACATCGAAGTAACCAGCGCGCAAGATGCCCTGGCCCGCGCCAACGACAACCAGATTAATGCCCTCTATCGCTACAACCAGTCGCGGGCCGACTTGGCCCACGCCCTCGGCCAGATCGAAGCGCTCTATACGAAGTAGCGGCGATTTTACATCGCCACTTGGCCCACGCCCTCGGCCAGATCGAAATGCTCTATACGAAGTAGCGGCGATTTTACATCGCCACCTTTGGTTCGCGCGCAGGGCTCAGACCCAGCCCAGGCTGCGACCCAGGCCCAGAGGAACTTGATTGGGGATATTCCACGGTTTCTTCTTCAGCCAGGTAAGCGGCGTAGACAAGGGCCTGGTCAATGTCCTCAGCTTGCAGGTAGGGATACGCGCGGAGGATTGTTTCCTTCGTCTCCCCTGAGGCCAACAAACCCAACAACCGTGAAACCGGGAAACGGAGTCCCCGGATGCAGGGCTTGCCGGTACACACATGGGGATCAATGGTGATGCGGTCGAGTTTCATGGCGTGGTCCTCAAGCCGACATCATAACCCATCTTGGTTTGAAATTTGCGGGGGACTTCTCGGTTTCATTCGGTCCACGCGGCCCGCCGCCAACAGCCCTCTTGCGTTTTGATTTTTCGTTTCCGCGTCCCTGTCCCCTGTAACCTGTCCCCTGTTCCCTGTCTTCCGCCTTCCGCCTTCTGCTCTTAGGAACGCCCCCAAATCCAAAATCCCCAATCCAAAATCCAAAATCGTCCCGCCCCTGCCTCCTGCCCTCCGGCCTCCGCCCGCCCCTAGCCCCTAGTCCCTAGCCCCCAGTCCCTTACCCCCAGCCCCTAGTCCCTAGCTAGCCCCTAGCCCCCGCCGAGCGCAAGGCGCGCAAGCCTCGCGCCGCCAAGGCGGCGGCCAAGAGCGGCCCGCGCCGCAACTCACCGCGGCGCAAGCAACTCTAACCGATGGAATATCAAGGGCTTAGGAAACCATCTCACTGTTCTCAGTGTTCTTATATTCTTGCTTGGGGGGTGGGCAGGGCGCCTGGGTCCTAGGATTGCCTAGCCTACAGATGTAAGCATACATACTGACTTACCCCAAGAGCCGGCGCCGGCGTAGCGCTGGCCTTGAGGCCAGCAAGGTCCGTGAGGGTTTGCTCAGCCTCCGCCCCCGCCGCCGCGGGCTGCATCCCAGTGCAACGTGTCCGGAGGTCTCTGGCTAAGTTCACAAGATACTGCCACCTGCGGCGAACTCGCCGGGCATTTCGACCCGTATCATTTGCCGCCCCGCAGCACTTCTTGCTTGGGGAATAGCACTCCTTCTTGACAAATGATTGCCTATAGGCAACCATAGGCACCACTATGCAAGACATAGACGCCAAATCCTACTCAACCGCCAAGGTCGCCACGAGGATCGGGGTGCACCGGGACACGCTGCTTCGATGGCTCCGTGGAGGGAAGATACCAGAACCGCGCCGCGACCGTCATGGGTGGCGAGCTTTTACGGAAAACGAAGTCCAGCGGATTGAACAATTCGCAAAACTAGGCCCATCTGAGGTTACCATTTCTGGAACCAGTCATCGGCCTGCCGTTGGGATGAAACGTCTTGAGGCGCTTGACTGGGACTTTGCCGACGCCAAAACGGGCTATTTAACTCACAGCTTACATCCTTACCCCGCCAAATTCATTCCGCAAATCCCCAATACTCTTATCCAAGAATTGTCTTCAGTCGGCGAAAGAGTTGCCGATATCTTCTGTGGGAGCGGTACGACTTTGGTGGAGGCCCTGACGCTAAAGAGGAACGCCGTTGGGATAGACGCTAGTCCGCTTGCTTGCCTGATCAGCAGGGCCAAGACTGCTGTTCTTGCGCAAGAGGAGCGGGAACTCTTGGTATCTCTAGCTTCGCGGGCGGAGGAGTCAGCACAGAGTCTGGTTGCGGAAGGACAAGCCAGATTGTTTCCTCCAGTGGCTCTGTCTTCGCAAGCACCACGCCCTGATTCGCACGCTATTTCCTTCTGGTTTGAGCCTTTCATAGTTCAGGAACTGGCGGATATTCTGTCTTGGTGTAAGGCACTCCCAACAGAATCGACCAGAAACGTCGCGTTAACTGCCTTTTCTTCCATCATCGTTGCTGTATCGAAACAGGATTCCGACACTCGCTACGTTCGAAGAAGGAAGGACTTGCACAGTGGTGATGCGCTGAGGCGGTTCTCCCGAGCACTCGCGGACGCGGTCCAGGCGGTGTGGGAATTCACGGAATTGGTGGAGTCGCGTTTTAGTTGCAGCGTTTACAATGCCGACGTCCTTTCCGCGCCTGATATTGGGCCGGTCGATCTGGTCGTGTGCTCCCCACCGTACCCTAATGCTTACAGCTACCACCTTTATCACATGACGCGAATGCTCTGGCTCGGTATGAACCAGCCTTGGTTCAAGAAGGTGGAGATTGGGAGCCATCGGAAATACAGCAGTAAGAGCCCCAAGAGGGCAAGCATAGAAACATTCAGAAAAGAGATGAGCCAAATCCTGGGCTGGCTTCGAAGGCACCTGCGGGCTGGTCGCTTCGCTTGCTTCGTTGCGGGGAGTTCGACAATCAACGGACGCAAGTACAGCAACACTGATGTGATCTCGGGGGCGGCCCAAGCGCAAGGTTTCAGGGAAATCTCCAGAATTGATCGCAGCATGCAGGACACCAAAAAGGCCTTTAATCCGGCTATCGGAAAGATCAAGCAGGAGCAAATCCTCATACTTCAGAACGGGGGTCAAACGTCATCTTGAAGAGAGTGATCAGGTGTCGTATCAAGCCATACATCCAGCCCTTCGAGCGAAGGCTTGCTGTCGCTGAACTGGAAACTCTAAGTGGCGGAAGCGTGCGTCCAATTGAACTTATCCCCAATACAGCAGAAGAGTTCGAGGCGGAGTCATCTACTAGCTCTCTGGCGACGCTCGCGTCAAAGCTCGCTTACTGGGAAGCTGTGATTGACGGGAGCCGGCACCTCACGATACAGACCTTGAGAGAAGCGACCGTAAATATCGCTCGCAATGGCGTGGCTCTTGAAGAAATCCAATCTAGGCTGCCGTTTCGTGAGGGAGATGTGCCGGTGCCAAATCGTCGGTGCCTGCGATACGGGACTCACGGGATTCACGAATATCGCGGCAAATTCTTTCCCCAGCTTGTCCGAGCTCTCTTGAACATAGCTCGAGTACCGCCAGGAGGAGTCGTGGCCGACCCCATGTGCGGCAGCGGAACCACGCTCGTCGAGGGGGTACTGGCGGGGGATAACGCTATCGGGCTTGACGCCAATCCATTATCGGTAGCCATTAGCAGAACCAAATGCGGCCTATTGAGAGTCGACCCGGGCGACCTGATCGATGTCTACGAACATGTACGTGATGCGTTGTTGGACCTTCGTCTGGGTAACCGCGCGTCCTCGCTCATTCACTTTAAGAAACTAGATGATCGTGATAGAGGCTACCTCCATGCCTGGTATTCTGACCAGGTCTTGGTCGACCTGGATACGATTATTCAGGTTATAAGCTCTACTAAGGAGGGTGCTCTTCGCGATTTCCTCCGGATCTCGTTAAGCAATATCTTGCGGAAGGTCTCTTGGCAGAAGAGCGACGACCTGAGGGTCAGGAAAGAGGTCAGGCTGGACGTAGAAATTGACCCCATCCGAGAATTTCTAGAAGAGCTCGGCCGCTCCGTCCGACTTCTGCTGGCATTCCTGAGACAGAATGAGGGGACTCCTGTTGGCTCATTCCAGGTGATAGAAGGTGACGCACGAGAATTACAGCGTTACTGGGAGGAGTGGAGGGGGAAGGCGGACACAGTGATAACTTCACCGCCATACGCAACTGCCCTGCCTTATATTGACACTGACAGGTTGAGCCTTTGTTACCTGAACCTTCTGACTAGGCCTGAACATCGCAAACGTGATCTCCTTATGGTTGGCAATCGAGAAGTGACTGAAAGGGTTCGAAAGGAATACTGGAGCTTTTTCCTCGACCATCGCAACATACTGCCCAAGTCGGTCGTGAACCTGATTCTGCACATCGAACGCCTGAACCGGCAGCACGAAGTCGGCTTTAGGAGGCACAATCTTCCTGCGCTGTTGTCAAAGTACTTCTTCGATATGCGGCAGGTTCTATGTGGCATCTTCCAACTTCTGAAGCCTGGTGCAGAAGCATTCGTCGTGATTGGCAATAACCATACGCTTGCTGGCGGAAAGCGGGTCGAAATTGGAACCGCGAAGTTCCTTGGTGACATCGCGGAAACACTTGGTTTCAAACAGGGCGCGCCGCTTGCTATGCAAATGTTGGTGTCTAGGGATATCTTCAAGAGGAATGCTGTAGGGTCGGAATCCATCCTACGGTTCCGCAAGTGACTCCGCTTGAGGGCACGTCTCGATCAAATGTATCCCCATTGCTTCTGCGAGCCGCGGACCGAATGAGAGCACTCGCGTGCAAAAACTTGATATTCGTGATTTACAGGCCCAAGGACCGTCGCCTCGAAATCGTAGTCGCGTCCTCGAAAGGTGCCTGCCACCGACGCCTTCTGCACTACCAAGAGGTTCCCTGGTTGAGCTCCTTCAATCAGGCGACCACAATTTAAGCGAAACTCGTGTTTTATGTCGTAGTAATAGAGCCGAACGTCTTCTAGGACTTGGGCTGTTCCTCTGGCTGGCCTAACAAGCATTCTGACGCGTCGCTGCATGTATCTTCCTACCGTTCCTGCGGCCCCTCTTCTGAACGATTGAGGCCACCCCCAGAAAGCTGGATCGGCATCACGCGCAGCGAGTGGGATAAATATGTCACGAGAGTAGCCGGGCAGTTGACGCGCGTCCCGCGTCCCAAGCCTCATGACAAACACTCGGGATGGAAAAAACTCCGTTACTACCTCGCGACCGGCACGTGCCCGACCTGTCGGCTCGGGCACCGGGATCAGTCCCCGAAGGCCTGGGTCGATAGGTGGAGGGGGAGGTACAGGAGTCCTTGGGAAGGTGTGTCCTCTGTCGCCGTGCCCCGTTGGCCCGCGGGCGGGCCGCCTCTCGTCCGTGACCCGTCCGCCCCGTACCAAGTCGCTGATTACATCTGCAGTGAGACGTCTTGAGTTCCCAGAGGTGAGGTCCGTTGCGCCCGAAAAGAACGTTAGGATGTGCTCATACGCTTCGCGATCGTCTCCCGTTCTCAAGTCTAGGTCTACTCCCAGACTCATCTCGTAATTCGTATACAATCCCCCGGCAGTCAGGTTATTTGAACCAACGAATGCTGTAGCCCGAGTGTGAGGAATCTCAAACAGATAGACCTTTGGATGGAAGGTCGCAGCAGGATTCATGAACACATACGCAGTCGTGGAATATCTGTTGAGGAGTTCGAGGCCTTGTCGTGTTGTAATGCCCTCATCCAGCCCAGCGACAATTTCGACTTGTCCTCCCCTTCGCATGAATGACTCTAGGGCAGGCGCCAGCCGCAACACGCCGCTGGCTTTGACATACGCCACGAATGCCCGAAAGACTTCGAATCGCGGCCTTTCTTGCGTTAGCAGGCGAACAAGATGGTCTCCCATCCGGTGCTGACGACCGTCCCAGGGTTGGTTAACGATAATCATTTCTTGACCTCTGGGTGAATCTGTAACCGAGACGAAGCGAGCGGCAATTCTACCGCATTAGGTGTGCCGCCGCCAGAGGCTTTGGCCGCCGGTGGCTCTGGGTCGCAGGGCGGCAGGAGACAGGAGCGGGACGATTTTGGATTGGGGATTTTGGATTTGGGGGCGTTCCTAAGAGCAGCAGTCAGGAGTCAGAAGCCCGAAGCCGAGGCTTGACTGGGTCGGACAATTTGTCCCTGCCGCGCGCCAGAGGCCGCAAGCCATTTTCGACGAAAACGAGCTATCACGGAATTCCAGAGGGTCACATCACAGACTGTGTGCGAAGGTTCCGTTATAATCGCGCACTGCTTGCGTCAGTTCCTAACCGTGCGCATTGATGATCGCGGTTCGCGCCATCCCCAAACGCGTTGCGGTTTGTGGGGAAGGCGATAAGTCAAGGGCGGAGACGACGGCTCGGTTCCACTGTGAACGGAAGCCCCAGACCACGCAGGCTCGGAGCCTGTAGGTCGTGGGAACATCGCCGCTAGATGCAACGTAATATTAACCGACGGCGATGACACGGCCTCAGTTGGTGGTCAAGAACCTGTTCCGCAACCCGCGCCGGACTTTCCTGACGACGGCGAGCGTGGCGGTTTCCATCTTGCTCCTCGCAGTTTTCTGCGCCACGTATCGCTACATCAACGCGCCTCCCACTCCAGGCGGCTTTAGCTTGCTGTTAATGGTCACGCCACGCGCCTCATTGATAATCCCCTTGCCACTCAGTTATGGAGAACGGATTCGGAAGCTGCCTGGTGTAGCCGCGGTTTCGCCGGTCAACATGGTGGACGGATTCTATGGGGGCCAGGAGTCCCCGCTGTGGGCGCTGGCGTTCGACGCCGAGGCCCTCGGGAAGATTTTCCCGGATTGG
>JALHUF010000651.1 GCA_022866195.1 Terriglobia bacterium | reverse complement strand
TATCGGCCCAATCCCATCCAAGGTGCGATCTACATGGGGTTGGAGTTGTGATGGCCGCCCGCTCCAGCCTGGGGCCGTGAGGCGACACCCGAGCACGGCTACGCAGAGGCGCGTTGCGTCGCCAAGCCGACACGAGTAAGATGGCGGGCTATGAAAATGGAATCTCGCATCCAGTTGGTGGTTGGTCTGCTAGTCGTGGTTCTCGGCGGCGCTATCCTGGGGGGAGAATATTTCCTGGTGAAGTGGTACCCCCGTCACCAGCAGCAAGTACATGAAGATACTCTGAAGCTCCTGCCTTATCGCAACGACGCGCTGGGAATCGAGATGGAGGTGGCCGCCGGGCTCTACGGGAAAGTCGAGGGCTTCCCGGGAGGAGTCAGGATTACGCGCCCGGAGTTCTGGAGGATTCCGGCCGCGCTGACCATCACTGCGCAGCCCAATCCCGACGGCACATTTGAGTTTTCACCCCAGATTCTGGCCAAATGGCAAACCCAGGGCACCTACGAGGACATCCCCCGCTACCATTTTGAGCACACCAAGATCAACAAGCGCGACGCCGTGCTCATCTGGCAGTACAAAGACCGGGCCATGCTGCTGACGGTGCGAGTGATTTCATCCGACCGTCTTGTTGAACTGTACTGTACTCCCGGCCGCGAAGATGAAGCGCTGTTCATGCAGGCGTGTGAGTCGAGCGTGCATACGCTTAAAGTGGCTGGGCCTGAACCTCCGGCTCCGCCTCCTCCCATCCTGGAGCTCGCCCCACCGGTCAAGCGGCCCAAATCTGGCCGCTAGGCGAGCGCACCCGCACCGCCGATTGACTAGATCAAACTCCCTCTTCAGCACCCTCCTCCGCAGCGTCGCTGGGGCGTTGGCGTGCCGATGCGGGGGTCTTCGTGGGGCTTCTCGCGATTTGCCTCCCCACCTTCTGCTGGAGCCGACTGAACGACAGGGGCGACTCACCACTCCAGGAAGGACGCGCTCTCAACGCAGGGATTGCTGTGGCGTTCGATTGTCGCTCACCGCACCGCGCTCTCAGGATTTCGGCGCGTAGTAGCCTTCGCGGGCCACCACACGATACTTCACCGACTTCCCCTTCTGATCCACGATCCGCAGCGGATTCCCCTGCGGATCCACCACGTCTACTTTGAGCTTGTGGAATTTGCCGTCCTTGGAGGGGTTGGTGGGAATGAATCCCAAGCTGTATTGCAGGCGGAGCTGCTCGGCGATTTGCTCGTAAATGGAGGGAAGTTCACCCTCGAAGCGGGGGAAGTATGCCGTGCCGCCGGAATACTTGGCGAGGGTGGACAAGGCGTTGCGCGCCATGGGAACGTTCGTGGACATCCCAAACCCGCCCGTTCCGGGGCCGCAGGGGATGTTGTCCCCATAGCGTACGGCAATGAATTCCAGGATGCTGACCGGATAGATCACCGCGTCGGAGTTGCGGACGATTTTGAGGATTTGATCGTAGGTGAGTTTGCTGAAGGTGTCGCACCCGGTGGCGACCAGCACGATCGCCTTTCGCCCCTGAATGTCTTTCATCCGGTCGAGAGTGAAGGAGAGCGCGTCGTAGAGGTTGATTTCGCTGAACCCCGGGATGCGCATGCGGTCGAGCGCCTCCGTGACTTCGTGACGGTTCTGGGTGAAGTCCTGAAGGATTTGCTGTTGCATGTCAAAGGAGACAACCGCCACCCAGTCCTTGGGCTCAATCACGCGCACGAATTCGTAAGCGTCGCGGAGCGCCACGTAGAGGAAACCCCACCACTTGTTGCTGAATTCAATCAGCAGGCAGACGGTCATGGGTGCTTCGGCGGGCGCGAAGTTGCTGATCGCCTGCGGTACGCCGTCGTCGTAGAGGCGGAAATTGACCTTGCCCAGCTTGGGAATGGGATTCCCGTTCGAGTCGAGGACTAGGACGTCCACGTTCACCAGGTTGGTGGTGGTGGAGAGCGTGAAAATCTCCTTGGGATTGATCCTCTCGGGCTTCTTCTCTTCGGGTTTGGGTGCAGGCGTGGGCGGCGTTTTCTTGGGCACCAGTACTGTCTCACCCGCGTCCGGTTTCGGCCCGGACCCGCTCGGCTGCTGTTCCTGCGATTGGCAGAATGCCAAAACCGAGAACCCCAGGATGGCGCTGGCCATCAGCGAAAAGACCACGGGTCGGGAAGTGATTACGCTTTTCATGTTTGCTGCTCCCAAAGCCGATACCCTACAGTGTGTATGATGTCATCCGCCCCGCCCCAGGTCAACCGGGGATGGGATAAACATGCGGGCGCAGGCGAAAGAGCTAACTCTAGTCGGGCAAAAAGTCGCACGCCAAGGACACTCAGGAGGTCCTCGCGATCAGCCGATAGAGGCGTTGGCGGGGATTGGGCTTGACTTTGTTTTTCCTTCTGGCAAAATGTATACGTCGAGGGGTACGAAAAATATATTGACTTCGTGGCAATAGTTCTTTAGGCTTTTCCTCCAGTTGGACGCTTTGAGCTTGGCATCATCAACTGGAGGAGAGCAAATGAAGAACTACCTCTTGGCATTCTTGCTGGCGCTGCTGGTTGTGCTGACCGGCATGAGTCTGCTGCGTAGCGTGGCTGGCATGGGGACTTCGCCCGTTCCTATGCCACCCAATGCGATAGGAATGGGCACCTCGCCTGTTCCCATGCCGC
>JALHUF010000650.1 GCA_022866195.1 Terriglobia bacterium | reverse complement strand
GGATTGATTCTCGCTGCCGGGGAATCCTCCCGCATGGGGCAGGACAAGGCCCTGCTCACATACGGCGATCGCACTTTCCTTGAAATCATTGTCGCTACTCTTCACGAAGCTGGCATGGAGCGCGTCGTGGTCGTTTTGGGCCATCATGCCGAGCAAATCCAAGGCGCCGTGACCCTGGAGGGCGCGGAGATAGTCATCAACCGCGACTATGCCCGCGGCCAAACCTCGTCACTGCAAGCCGGGCTGCGCGCTCTGGAAAGTGCGGACCTCGAAGCGGTTGTACTCTGCCTGGTTGACCACCCGCTGATTTCCGCCGATACCGTGCGGGCACTCGTCGCGAGCTTCCGCCGCTCGGGCGCTCCCGTGGTGATTCCCACATTTCAAAATCAGCGCGGGCATCCGGTGCTGATTGGCCGTGCCCTCTTTAGCGAACTTCTGAGCTTAGACCCCGGCGAAGGGGCAAACACCGTCATCCGCAAATATCGCGAGGCAACCCAATTCGTGGAAGTGGACGACCAGGGAATCCTCCTCGACGTGGACGATGCGGAAGCTTATCGCCGACTGTCAGAGACTTAGCCTTTTCACTGAACAAGGGAACCGTCCGGGCCAGTTGTTGGTCGATGCGTCTGGGAATACGGCGACAGTGACATCTGGGCCGGACAGCCGCGGCAGAGACCTTCATCGCCCTGCTTTCGCGCGAGGTCGCGAGGCGCGATAGACGTCATGCCAGCCACCCGTCGGCATGACCCCGCCCACGAGAGCACCCACGGGTATTCCGAACAACGCTCCGATACCTACGACGGGTCCTTTGCACTCAGTATGGCGGCAAGCCAGCGCCACAGCACCCGCGCCGGCCGCTGCGCCGACCACCATGCCGATGGCAATGTTCCGCCTGACGTGGGGCGGGCCTTGGGTGGAGACGCGGAGAACGTCTTTCCGTGCGAGCGCCTCGCGCCCCGTGGCTACGCTGACGACAACGGCCTCCTCGGTGAAGGTCTCGAACCTGGCCCTGAAAGACCGACCGTCGTTCAGCACGACTCGGATTCGGGCCCCTTGAGCCAACTGCACGAGGTTGCCCCAGTCAGTCTTATCGGGCGGCTGTTCAGCTTTGCAGAGTATGGCTACCAGCGCCGTGCCAGCAATCGCCAGGACGAGAATCACGTGCCGTTTTGCCGTGCGTCCGATCATTGCCGTCCTGCCTATCTCCGTGGCGCAGGCACAGGAGTAGTTCCAGCGCGGTAGACATCGTGCCATCCGCCCGTAGGTATCAGGGCACCGACGCCAGCACCCGCAATGGTCGCGATTGGTATCCCGACAACCGCGGCGATTGTGCCGCTCTCCGGATCATGGCTGTAATTCGCTGCCACTGCCGCGCCGCTAATGCCCCCGGCAATGCCTGCCCCAATCAGGGCGTTTCTGAGTCGATGAGATTGCCCTTTGGAAGAAACCCTCAGAACGGTGTCACGCGCGTAGGTCTGCTGGCCCGTTGCCGTGCGAACGACGATACCGCCTTCATCGAAGGATTCGAACGTGACCCGATAGGACTTCGCATCTTTGAGCACAATGCGGATTCCTTCACCCGGTACCAGTTTCTTGAGGTTGTCCCAGGACTCCCGCGCCTCCTGCGCCGAGAGCAGAAGGGGTACCAACAGCATTAGAAAAACCGATACAATTAGCCGTCTCATGTTTGCCTCCTTGTGATATGACCGCGCTTGTGTCGCGGCCGGTGCCCCTCGGCCAGCAATCGCCGGACCAGAGGCGACAAACCATTAACTACTTGCAGAATCAGCAATCGTGGCTAATGTTCCTTCGCGAGGACTTCGGGGGACTGAAAGATTCCGGCGTCAGCGCCAGTTCGCGCCGACAGTCGCCTGTCCCCTCCTGGCCGCGCGTTACTTTCTGTGTGCTGCCGGGCGCCGTGCGGCATGCAGCCTCGGCAGCTAGGGGCTTGGAGCACTCCGCCGCGCCTCGGCGCGGTAGATCGTGCGATACCCACGGGGGAGGGCCGCGCCCCCACCCCGGCCTGGGCCAGCCCCAATCGGCACCACCGCCGCCCTGATGGCTTCCTCGGCTGAGCTCGAGCCCTCTCCTGGAAGCGCCGCCAGAATCGCCGCACCTGCTCCCGCGCCGATCGCCAAGCAAAGGATCATGTTCCGTCCCACCTTGGAATGCTCGCGGTCTGTCACGCGTAGCACCTTGGCCCGCTCGATGACCACGTCATCTTGTTTGACCCTTACTGAGATCACCTCTTCCGACAAGCTCAAAAAGGTGCCTTTGAACGATTTCAACTTCATATCCACGACTTCAATCTTCTCGCCCGCCTGCAACTGCCTCAGGTTGTCCCAAGAATCCTGGGCAGTCTGGGCCAAGAGCTGCCCGGCCAGCACAATCGATCCAACAACTAACAGGATGAGTCGCTGCATGACTGCCTCCTTGAAATTGGGGTACTTGCTCCTTGCCTGTCCGGTCTGCATCAACGAAACGCGACACCGATGCG
>JALHUF010000649.1 GCA_022866195.1 Terriglobia bacterium | reverse complement strand
GCCACGGTCTCGCCCCGCGTGTGCTCCCCGCGCGTCTCGATATCGACGCGCATATCCTCGGTGGTAATCAGACTGCGGTCGATCACCGCACCGACGGCCAGGGGGTCATGCATGGGGGTCCCCTCCGCTCCCAGCTTTCCCGCAAGGTCCACCATGAAACTCAGGACCTTAACAGCAAAATCGTTCTCCGGACCGTGAGTCTGCCCCAGCCGTTTCAGGTCAGCGCCTGTGAACCGGGTCTTCTCGGTAACGTTCAGGCCCACCATGGTCAACGGCCAGCCTGCCTCGAACACCACGCGCGCTGCCTCCGGATCATTGTAGATGTTGGCCTCGGCGGCAGCCGTCGCATTGCCCCCGGAAATCGAGCCTCCCATCAAGACCACTTCCTTGACGAGCGGAACAATGGAGGGATCTTTCGCAACCGCCAGGGCAATGTTCGTCAGCGGTCCGACCGGCACCAGCGTGACATCGTGCGGGTACTGGTGAACAAGTTCAATGATGAGGTCGGGGGCGAAGCGCGTATCCGCATGGCAGGCCGGCGCGGGGAGTTCAACATCGCCCAGCCCGTTCTTGCCGTGGAAGAACTCTGCGGTGGTCAATTTCTGCGCGAGCGGATGCCCGGCGCCGCGGGCCACGCGTACGTCACACCGTCCGGCCAGCGAGACCAGCTTCAGCGCGTTCGCGAGGCCCTGCTCGACCACTACGTTCCCCGCAACCACAGTGAGGGCTTGCACGTCGAGTTCCGGCGAGTTCAGCGCCAGCAGAATCGCCAGAGCATCGTCGGCCCCGGGATCCGTATCAATGATGATCTTGCGTGATTCCGGCGCCGCGCCCAAGGCTGCGGCGGCGGAAATCAGTAGACTTCCCACCAGGATGGCGGAACGCAGCATCTTGATCATCATGGCCCCCATGGCCCAAGGTCCGTCGCTCTGACCCAACTCAACCGAACTCCGGGAGCCGGGCGAGTATCAACGGTAAGGCGCGCACCGGCTCCGGCGAGATTTCGATTGCCGCGCGCACCATCTCGCGCGCCCGCCGCAACAGACCAAGGTCGTTGGCATAGAGCGTGCAGATCCTCTCGCCGGTACTCACCGGGTCGCCGACTTTCTTTTCCACTATTACTCCCACCGCGGGGTCAATCACCGAATCCAAACGCTGGCGGCCGGCACCCAGGAGCATCGAGGCTTGCCCGACGGCCTGGGCTTCGAGGCCGGCCACAAAGCCGTCCTCGGGAGCGACCACGGAATCTTCGTGCTGCGCCCGGGGCAAGCGCGAGTAGTCCTCCACCACCCGCGCGTCGCCGCCCTGCGCGCCGATGACCTGCGCGAGCTTTTCCAGAGCCTGCCCGCTGGCGAGCACCGTGTCGAACCTGGCGCGTGCCGCGTCGAGCGTTGCCTCCAGGCCACCGAGGAGAAGCATGTGGGCCGTCAGTTCGCGGCAGAGTTCCACCAGATCCTGCGGCCCGCGCCCCTTGAGCGTCTCAAGGGCTTCGACAACTTCCAGTGCGTTGCCGACGGCGTTTCCCAGCGGCTCGCTCATATCCGTGATGAGGGCCTGAACGCCTATGCCGCACGCGGTCCCGATTTCCACCAAGCACGTCGCGAGTTCGCGCGCGTTCTGAAATTTCTTCAGGAAGGCGCCTGACCCGGTCTTGACGTCGAGGACCAGCCCATCAATGCCCTCGGCCAGCTTCTTGCTCAGGATCGAGGCTGCAATGAGCGGAATCGATTCGACGGTGGCCGTCACGTCGCGCAGCGCGTAGAGCTTGCGGTCGGCGGGCGCGAGCTCATCCGTTTGACCGATCAGCCCCATGCCGCAGACGCCGAGGACGCGCCGAAACTCGGCGAGCGTCAGGCGCGTGTTGAAACCCGGAATGGATTCCAGCTTGTCGAGCGTACCGCCCGTGTGTCCCAGACCCCGGCCGGAAATCATGGGGACCAGCAGCCCGCTGGCCGCGGCCACCGGAGCGATCACCAGTGAGGTCTTGTCGCCTACTCCGCCGGTTGAGTGCTTGTCGATTTTGGGTTGGGGGAAGCAGGACAGGTCAAGCACCTGGCCCGAATGGAGCATGGCTTCCGTCAGGTCAGCCGTTTCGCGCCCATCGAGCCCGCGGAAGAAAACGGCCATCAAGAAGGCGGCACACTGGTAATCCGGGATCTCGCCGCGCGTGTAACGCTCGATGAACTCGAAGATCTCCCCGCGCTCCAAGGCGCAGCCGTCGCGCTTCTTTCGGATCAGCTCAGGGGTATTCATCGACGCGTGCCAATGGGGAGGATATATCAGAAGTTTTCCGGGTTTGCATACGAAATCGAATCAACGCACCCGCCCTTCAGCCGTGGCGTAAGACGCGTGCCAGGAGCTTACGAATACCCGCCTGGAAGATCTCCGCCGGTGGCAGCAGGCTGATGACCAAGTAGCCTTCGGTGGTGAAAT
>JALHUF010000648.1 GCA_022866195.1 Terriglobia bacterium | reverse complement strand
GGGTGGGCCAAATCAAAGCATCAAAGTGGGCCAAATCAGGTTGACAAAAGCAGTGCGGAACGTGTCCAGGAAAACCGTGAGAAAACACTTCAGCGCGGGCTGGATTCGCCAAGGCCACCGTGGACTGTCCATTGGGACTCAGCTAGAGCAGTCGAAAGGCCAGAACGGTTTTCGGCAGGCCCTGAAAACTGTCGATAACTGCACAGGAGTCGTACGAGACCGTCAGCGCATTCGAGGAGCTTTGCGTCGAATCCGCGGAGAGGTTTCCCGAACTGATCACGCTGCCCTGGATCCAGATGCTTCCGGTGCTGTTGCTGGCCAGAGTTACAGTGCCGTCCACCACGATCAGCCCGCGATAATTGAACCCTCCCGTAATGGACAGGTTTCCGGTCACCAGGAGAATCCCGTCTCCCGTACTGTTCGCCCCGGAGATCGTCAGGGGCTTGTCCGAATAAACAATGGCCGGTTGCGCGGGCGTCGTCCCGCTGGGCTGCGTCCCCAAGACGACATCCGTTCCCACGTAGCCTGTCCCGTCGCTGACAAGGCTGACATGCGTCGGGTCGGCGTTCAGGATGGGGGTCACTCCTCCCCGCAGGGAGTTGATGAAGGCCGCGGGAGATGACGGAAGCGAGATGACCTGCTGCACGGGTGCAGGGATGCCGTTCACCGTAGCCATTGAGATGCTGGCCGTGCCCACCGTGACGAGGCCCGGAACGCCGGCGGTACCGCAAGGCGTGGTGTTCACGGTGTCGTTGCCGTCCACCACCAGATTCGGCGTGCCCTTGCCATACACCTTCCCCCCAGTGAGTCCGGTGAGCGTCGCCGTGCCTCCCGTCGCGAGACCGGCGAGCGCGGAGTACCTGGAGACCCGACCCGCCACCTCCGCCTGCGCCATTTGTCGGATCCCGGAAGCATCCACCGCCAGCGCCGTAAGTTTGTACACGGGGACGCCCGTGCCCGTCACGTTCTGATGCGCGCCGTCCCAGTAGACCGGCGAGCTATTGTCGAGCATGCCGTCCTGATCGACGTCTTGGCCTGAGGAGTACTCGGTCTTCAGCGTGATGCGAACCCACTTATAAGGAATTGCGGACGCCGTGCCGGCGCCGGGCTGGTCGCTCGAAACGGGCGTGAGCACCGAAGCACCTGTCAGTCCCCCAGAAAACTCCCGTGCGTATTCGATGTCGTAGTAGGGCGACGCGGGGTTCGTCGGCTGGACAGGATCCTGCATGGCCCCGTTCACCAAATAGGCGACTTGGTTCACGGCGGTGGGCAACGAATTGCCGCTCAGAGCGTCTGGAGCGGCGGGTTCAAGCCGACCCCGCGCTTCCTCCAGCCCCGCCAGCGCCGCGTAATAGACTTGCGTCTGAGTTTGGATCGTCTTCCCCAGCTGTAACTGACTGGTGGTCAGCGCTACCATGGAAAAGGCAAACGCGCTGAGCAGAACGATCACGAGGAGGGCAATCAGCAGCGCGATGCCCGCTTCGGCGCGATGGGCGTTGCGCGGCCCTGCTACTTCGTGTGCCGATGTGGGTCTGATCCTCTTCACGGGCTCATCCGTTGGCACGCGGCCATCAGTGTGACGTTCACGGGTGCCTCACTTTTATTCCTGTTCGAAACCAGAATCAGGTTGATGTAAACGGTTCGGACATTCTGCGGAAAGGGATTCATGCTGAGCGGGTCCGTGTCCCAGGTAAACAGCGGCTTGCCCTGGATCTGGTTCTGAACGTTCGCCAGGTACGGAGCAGAGACGGTCGTGCTTGTGAGCAGCGTCCCATCAAGGGCCTTTTGAGTACTCGAGCGAACAAGGGTCTGCCCTCCGGCTGGCAGGACATATTCGATCTGTTCCACGCGCCCGCCCCCGTTGGTGTCCGCCTCGAATTTCAGGTCGTAAGCCGAGATCGCCACAAACGGCGTGGCGACGAGGCCGGGGTAGCTCGAAACGGCGGCGGCCGTGAATGAACCCGCCGAAGGGAAACCGGCCATGCGAATCTCCCGGCTCATCTGGCTGAGCGCGCCGATGGCGTTGCTGCTCAGCGTCGTGGAACTCAGTTGGTTCTGGACTTTCTTCTCCGCCTGCACGACCAGCGCCACAGCCATGCCGGTGAGCGTCGTAAGAATCAGCGTTGCCAGCAACACCTCAATCAAGCTGAAGCCCGGCGCACCACGTGGACAGCGCTCACCCTGATGAGTGAGCGAAGGAACAGAGATCGGGCTTCTGTAAGGCGTCATCGCTACTGGGCCACCAGGGTCTGCAATTGGATCACGCGGCTGATTCCGCCGACAGGATTCATCGGCTTCGCGGCCATAAGAATCTTCTTCCCTTCGCTCGCCGTCACAGTGATGTTCCACCGCGCCGAGTAGACCCCGCCAGCAGGGTCCGTTAACTGCACGGAGAATCCCACCGCAGGAGCTTGCGAGAAGTCAATATCGCCGGAGGTAGTCAGCGGATTGCCGCAGCTCGTCCCGGGGCTTCCGCTGCACGAAACGTCCACCGTGTTGCCATCAACGTCGGTGAAACTACCTGAAGGTTCGAACGCGTGTGTGCGGATCTGATCGAGTTCCTTCTGGGCCACCCTCAGCGTTTCGCCCGCCACTTGGCTTGACGTTCCCAGACGCAACTCAATCGGGAAGAGCATGGCAAGACCAAGGAGCGATACCGCCAGCAACGTCATCGCCACCAGTACTTCCACGAGAGTGAACCCTTCCTGTCGAGGCGTCATGAGATTCTCAGAGCTCGAGTTGGGTCGGGCCCGCACCGTTGAGAGCCTTCGAGATAACGGGTAGAATATCCCCTGCACAACTTGGAGGAGGTGCCAGCAACGATCTGGCCTTCGGCGAAATGCCTGCACATTACCCTTCTTCCTCTCAAACCAGCGTCTGTCCTTCTTGCGGCCTTCGGCAAGACCCGGGGCACGCCAAATGCACCCGCTGCGGGCAAGCCTTGAATGATGCGCCCGGCCTGATCTACCGACACGAAGCCGACGGGACCTGGAGCCTCGTCCGCGACATCGATCTCGCGTCGTTCGCATCCCAGCCGGCACCCGCTCCCAAGAAGCGGCTCAGCCGGCGGGCTGCGATGCTGATTCTGCTCCTCGTCGTCACGGGTGCGACCATCAATCTCGGCTTGTGGCGACGGCGTGTCGTCGCCGGCCGCGGGGAGTCAAACGAGATCAGCTATTACCTCACGCACCCCGTCGGAACAATCGAGCCGCGCTTCGCTCTCCAGTACCGGAGGACGGAGCAAGGCCGACTGCGCATGGCCGGCCAGACGAATCTTCCCGACGGTACCGGCCTCCAAGTAGAGGTGTATGCCGGAGACCTCATGGTCGCGATTGATTTTCCGGTCGCCGTTTTCGCTGGCCAATTTCAGACCCGCGCGCTTCTTCAACGCGGGAAGCCCTTCATGCTCGCTGCCTACCAGGCTCGCCTCAGCGCAACTTTCGACCGACGCTCCCAGCCGCCGCCGGTCCTCCTCGTCGTCGGCGAGCGGGGCGAGCGACTCCGGGGGCCACTCATACACCGCGTTGATGCCACTTCCGGGGCAACGCTCCGCTATGTAGAAAACTTTTCTCTCTCTCAGTAGCCTGCCGCCGGTTGGGCCGAACGGCGAGCCCGAGCGCGGGGCGGTGTCAATTCACCAGGCCAGGCCCCTGCTTTTTCCGCCAGGCTTTAGAGTCTGGTTTCCACGCGGGCGGCTGTTTGTCCACCGCAAAGGTTTGTGGTCTCTCCTCCGGCGCGGGAGCCGTCGCCGCGCAGTGCGGGCAGTCGCTGACCTCGCTGGGAATTGCCCGGCTGCAGAGGGTGCAGTGTGTCTCACCGTCGTGCGGGAGCTGGATCACGCGCGCGATCTCCTCGGGGGTGGTCATACCACCGCGGATCTTCTCATGAGCATCCTCGATGAGGGTGACGAAGCCCGAACCGCGCGCGGCCTTCAGGGTCTCTGCCTCGGACGCCCTCCTGCTGATGGCCTCCCGGACCGAAGGTGTCATTCGCAGGATCTCGTAGATTCCAGTTCGGCCCTTGAATCCTGACCTGTGACAAGCTTTGCAGCCCCGACCGCGGCTGAAGGCAAACTCAAAATCATGCCAGCGCAAATGACGGAGCAGCCGTGGCGAGGGCACATAGGGTTCCCGGCATTCCGTGCAGATCGTTCGCGCCAGCCGCTGCGAGACCACCATCGTCACTGTGGAACTGATGACAAAGGGGTCCACCCCCAGGTCCAGCAACCGCAGTACCGTGGCCACCGAGCTGTTGGTGTGCAGCGAGGTCAGCACGAGGTGCCCCGTCATTGCCGCGTGAAAGGCGATTTCCGCGGTCTCGCGGTCGCGGATCTCACCCAACAAGATCACATCCGGGTCCTGCCGCAAAATAGAGCGAAGACAATTGGCAAAGTTGAGTCCCGCCTTGGGGTTGATCTGGACTTGGTTGGCTCCTTCCAGATGGTACTCAATGGGGTCTTCCACTGTCACGATGTTGACTTCGCTCGATCGGCGGTAGTCCAGCAACGAATAGAGCGTGGTTGTCTTTCCGCTGCCGGTCGGTCCGGTGACAATGATCATCCCCTGAGGCTGCGCCACGCTCTCCTTCATGGCCTCAAGCTGCGGGGCCGGCACGCCCAGCTGATCGGGACGCGGTATCCCCTCGCTCGATCCCAGGAGGCGCATTACCACTTTCTCGCCGAACTGAGTCGGCAGGGTCGAAACTCGCAGGTCGACCACTTTGGTGTGGAAGCGGACCTTGAAGCGACCGTCCTGGGGCACGCGTTTCTCCGTGATGTCGAGCTTACTGAGGACTTTCAGGCGCGTGCTGAGACCCGAATGCAGCCACGCCGGGGCCTGAAGGAAATCGCGCAGCACACCATCCACCCGCAAACGGATGCGGATTGCGTGTTCGGCGGGCTCAATGTGGATGTCGCTCGCGTTGACGCGCAACGCCTCGGTGACGACGAGATCGACCAGCTTGATAATGGGCGGGATCCCCGAGGCCTGGAGCAGCGCATCACGATCCAGATCGATTTCGCACCCTCCCTCGGAGGACAGGATCTGTATCTCCCGCGATTCGGTGGCGCGATCGATGATGTCGATGGCCTGCGAACGAGAGAAAACCTGGTCGAGGGCCTCAAGTATGTGGGAGCGCGGGGCAACCACGGGTTTCACCCTGCAAGCCGTGTAAAACTCGATGGCCTTGATCGCCTCTAGGTCAGACGGGTCCACAAAGGCTACCTTCAGTGTCTGCCCTTCATTGGCGTAAGGGATGCACATGTGTTTTCGCGCCAGACTATCGGGGATACGGTGGGCAGCCTCTTCATTAACGTCACGGGAAGAAAACGTGACCAGCAGCGGAATCCTGAGCCGCCGCGCAAACATTTCGGCCAGCCAGGCCTCCGTAATCTTGTTATCGCCCAGGAGAGTTTCCCACAGCAGTTCATTGCGCTGTCGTGCGAGGCGACCCAGGGCTTCAGCCTCTTCGGGTTTCAGGATCCCAGCTTCGACAAGGAGCTTCGAGATCTCGGGCATAAGGCCGGACATGGCGCACCTTCGACCGGATAGTAAATTTTAGGATCCCGCCCTACAACAAATCACAACACCTTCAGCCTGCGATACAACTCGCGTCTTCGAGCAAACTCGGCGGGCCGCTACTCCTAAACTAATAGCTCCTCGAGGGGAAAAGTGCAAGAGTACTAAAGTACTGCTATGATACGGGGTAAAATTCTCGCGGCGGTAAGACTGTCAGGCCGTAGGGGTCATGGGGTTCTGGCGTGCAACTTGCCTAAGCTAGATGTCTCTCCCCTTCGACCAATCAGTATCTGGGTTCACAGAATCGTGGTTGTACACGTGCGGATTTGGAGCACTTTCCGATCGCAGGGGCCACCTTCGGGGATTAGTCAAGGCTGGCCGGGCTAAGCGGTCTATATGACCGTCCCGGTTCAGCCGAGATGGGGCCAGTGGGTCTAGTTCGGTGCGGCCTATGAATTAACGGCTAATCCTTCGCAGATCGGACTAATACCCGATTCCTGTCTGTTTGTCTGCACAACGCCACTAACCCCATTGAATTCAATGCAAACAGAGTCTGGGCTACAGACCGGCCCTTTGAACGATGGGAACGGCCCGATCCTTGGGGCTGAGCCTCTACTTAGTGGTGGATGGCGCGGGCACGCAGCGTAAAGGCGAGTCGACAACTCTTTTGGCAAGTTCATCCGTTTTGCACTAGATCACCACCTCGGGGACCTCCATTTCTCTTCTTCGAAACACCGTGAGGAATGCGTCGACCACCTTGGGGTCAAATTCCGTCCCTGAACCTTTTACAATGATGTCCCTCGCATCGAACGGCGACATACCCTTGCGGTAGGGGCGATCGCTGGTCAGGGAGTCGTACACATCTGCCACCGTTATGATGCGTGCCTCCACTGGAATCTCCTCACCACGGGTGGGGTGATAGCCGCGGCCGTTGAATTTGTCGTGGTGGGCCAGAACGATGGGGATGACCCGGCGAAGCGAGCCACCTACAGACCCCAGAATTTCAATCCCCTTCTCCACGTGCTCCTGCATCTCTTTGTATTCCTCCTCGGTCAGACGCGCTGCCTTATAAAGAATCTCACGACTGATATCGAGCTTGCCGATGTCATGAAGAATGGCGGCGGCCTGCACGTCCTCAACTCGCTCGGAATCGAGCCCAAGTTGCGCGGCAATCCTGGCTGCGTATATCGAAACTCGATAAGAGTGGTTTTGAGTGTACTTATCCTTGGAAATGAACTGGCGCAGGATGAGCAGGATGCCGTGGTAGGTCTCCCGCAGCTCGCGTATGCGAGCTTCCCTATGATCGTAAAGGGTACCCATGGCGTAGGCGGTGGTGATTAAGATCCCAGCCCAGAGCATGAGGTCGTACCACTTTTCTCCCGGCAGGGGTGCTCCGTCCGCTCGGGCGAACAGAAGCGGATTGGAATGCACGACGAGAATCACCACAAGCACGCTGGCGACGGCCGTCAGAGTCGCATGACGGCGTCCGTAGAAATAGGCGGAAAACAGCGCGGGCAAAGTATAGAAACCCAGTAAGAGACGATTCGGGGCGACCAAGAAGTTTAAAATCGCGGCGATGATGAACAAGGATAAGAATAGCCAAAGCTCCTTGTTCACTTTCGCCAAGTTACGCAACACCGACAAGCCCATTTCCTTCCTGTCCATACCAAACCTCCGCTCGCATTAGATGCGACGGATTCTGCAAACCTAGCCAAACGTTCATCCAGAATCCGGACATTAGCCCGACCTGCGGGGAACTAGTTGTGAATTTCTAGGGCCCCACAGAACTCCAGCAACCCACAGCATATCTCTTGAGTGGCCTCGGATCAAGAAGCCGCGTTTCGAGGCAAGGTGCAAGTAGAGTCAGGAGGCCCCACGCCTAGTGCCCTTAGTTTTTTCAAGAATCCTTCGATTTCAGCTTCGGTATTCGGCCTCGTCTTCGTCCCGAGTTCATCGCTCAAGACTATTGGTTTCTCCGGCAGGGTGAGGGGCGTGGGCCGCGTCAACATGTGTTGCTCTTCGAGAGGAAGGTCGGCTGAGGGCGAATCAGGGAGGCCCAATTGTCTTTCCCAAAATGGAAAACTCCAAGGTTGAATCGGGGGAAGTGGGCCGAGGAATGTTGGGGGGGAATCCTCAGACTAGGGGCACGATCATACATTTTCGCGAAAGAGCCAGAATTTACGTCACAAAAGTCCCCACAGTGAGTCGCATATTTAGAATTAGGAAATTGCTGTAAGCTGTTGAAAACATTATGGTAGCGGGGGGGAGGATCGAACTCCCGACCTAGGGATTATGAGACCCTCGCTCTGCCACTGAGCTACCCCGCCACTGGCTCCGCCAGCGCAACCCGCGCGCGAGCAAAGCACAGTGCCATAGTAGGGCATCGGGGCTTTGAGCGTCAAGGAACACGCGGGGCTTGGCCCAGGGCCGCGCAGGGCCTTCATGCACATCGATAAAAGCCGAGTTGCGCATCACCGTGACGGAGGAGGCGCGTGCGGCGCGACGTGCCGTACTCTTCCTCCAGCGCCACGTGCCGGGAATGCTCGGCAATGACCAGTGACGTGGGCACCAGGAGGTTGCTCCGGCCGAGTTGGCGCAGCGCATGGTGGTATTCCCGGATCTCCTCGTAGGGTGGGTCGAGAAAGACATAGTCAAAGCGGGCGCCTTCTTCGGTCAACCTCTCAAACCCGGTCAGAACCGAGCAGGTCATCAACCGGAAACCGGACTCAATTCGGAGCGCCGCCAGATTCTGCCGAATGAGTTCAATCGCCGGGCGATGATGCTCGATGAAGACCACTTCGCGCGCTCCGCGACTCAGAGCCTCCAGGCCGACGGCGCCGGAGCCGGCATAGGCATCGAGAAAAGTCGAGCCCTCCACCTGGGGACCCAGGACATCAAACAGCGTCTCGCGCAACTGATCCGAGGTAGGACGCAGTTTCCCACCCTTCAGGGTCGCCAGACGCAAGCCGCGATATGTGCCGGAGATGATGCGCATGAACTTAAGCAATCAGCAGTCAGCCATCAGCTTTCAGCCCAAACATCTACAACTGTGCTCCCCTGCTGAATGCTGAGGGCTGATAGCCGACGGCTGAAATCACGCCACTGCCGCCAGGCCGTAGCGCCGCGGCCAATCTTTCCGCAGGAAGGCCACGCAAGCTTCAAACTCCTCCCGCGATTCCGGGTCCTGGATGAAATCGGCCGCCTCGCGCTTGGCCCATTCCAGGATTTCTTGGTCGCGCAGCAAGTTAGCGATGCGAAACGCGGGTATGCCCCATTGGCGCGTGCCGAAAAACTCGCCCGGGCCGCGCAATT
>JALHUF010000647.1 GCA_022866195.1 Terriglobia bacterium | reverse complement strand
GCGGGAGCGGACGCCTCCGCAGCTATCTGCACAGACTTCTCTTTCACCCTGGGCGGGGCCGGAGCCGTCTCGGCCGGCGCAGGTGCGGCCACCGGCTGGGCGGCGGAGCGAGATCTCAGTTCGACCCGAACGCCTCCCGGTTGGGCATGCACGTCAAAGGCGGGGGCGCCAACAAGATCCGCCACCACTCGGACCACCGACGGGCTCCCCTCGCGGAACTGCCCAATCCGCACCGCTTTGAGATGGGCCGAGGACGCGGTGTAGGCTCGCTGGCGCGTGCCCGCCTGCGCTCCCGCAAGATCCACCACCAGGCGCGATGGGTTCGCCAACTGCAGCACGCTGTAAGCGGTAGGCCGCGTGGTCGAAATGTCGACGAAGGTCTCCCCGGCAGGGCCCGCCGTGATAGCAATGTCGGAAACCCTTGGCGGTCCGGCGGGAGATGCTTCGGGGGCCTTCGCCTTCGCGGGCACCACAGGTGCTACGGCGGGCGGAGCCGGGGGAGCCGCAGGCACAGCAGCCACCGAGGCTTCAGAGGACTCCGGCCCGACGAGCAGCCGCAGTCCCGCCGCCTCCTGCCGTATCTTGAACGGCGCCGAGCGCGTCAGGTTCACCTGAACCCGAACCACCGGCTGGCCGCTGGCATCGGTGTACTGCACCAAGTGGTACCCGCTCAGCACACCTCCCGCCCATTGGCCGTCCCGCGCCACCCCGCTGGCCCTCACCCCCGTGAGGTCCACCAGCACAGTGTCCGCGGTCGCTTGCACCGCCTGGAAGGAGTACTCTCCCTCAATGCGCAGCAGGAGCTGGTTGGCCGAGGCTGGACCGACGGTCGTGACCGCCTTCAAACTCGCCTGCGGCGAAGCCGCAACCAGGCGACTCTGGGCGACGGAGACCATCCCCAAGGTCAACCATATCATAGTGAGTGTAAGGATAGCTTTGCGTCTCATCGTCCCTCTCCAGGGCCCTGACTCAGTTTCTTGACCACTTCGCGAACAGTCACCCGCCCACTAGGGTCCTTGACGTTCTCCTGAAAATATACTGTGTCTGGTGTGATCTTGCTGACGACGCCATTGTAGACCGCGTCGTTTTCCCGCAGGAAATAGGCGCGGTTGGCGTTGGTGTCCACAACCGCTATCATGACATTGGTGGTATCGAGGCGAACAATCCCCTCCAATCTCAGTTGACTGACGCGCAAGCACCGCTTGCCGGTGCAGGGTAGGAGCACCTCTTCTTCTCCGGCGGTCCCGCCCGGACCAGGGGCAGGCGGGAGCTTGAAAGGATCACGCCGCGCGGCGATCTCAGGCGCCCGTCCGGCCTGCGGCCCGGGTGGCGCACTCTCCTGCGGCTTGCCAGAGGTCCGCTTGGCGGCGACACTCCGGCGAGCGTTGGATTTCGCCGCCGGCGAGGTGGCCTGCGCGTCGGGCGCACTGGCCTTCGCGCCCGCCACGGCTTGGACCGCCGGATCAACCCCCATAGGCTGGGCCTGTCCCACCTTCATCCAGACCCAGGTCACGGCGATTGTGATGAGCAGCGAACTCCACAGTATTTCTTTCCTCGCACCCTTAAGCCCATCTTTGAGCATGTCTGCCATCCTGCCCTATCGCTTTTTTGGTGGCGCCGGAGCGGGCAGCGGCTGCGAGCGGTTAAAGTACGTGACCACCACGCAGTTGGCCCCCACGGTTTCGCCGGGAAGAATCGTGTATTTCCCCAGGCCTCCGCCCACCGGGGGGCCCAGAGCAAGACCCGTGACGCTCACAATCCGCTCCTGCTCCTTGCCCGCCAGCCGTTGAAAGAAACTCAGCAGGGCGTAATAGGTCCCGTCGATGCGGAGAGCAAAAGGCATTTCGACGTAAAAATCACGGTCCGCCGGCGGCTGGGCAACGAAGCTGCGCAAGTGGATCGTCGTGCCTACCGCCGTATCGTATACCATTCTCACGAACTGGTCGGTGGCTGGCTCATCCGGAACGAGCAACCGACGGGTAGCTAGTTGCTTTTCCAATGACGCAATGCGGTTCAGCAATTCCGTTCGCTCCCTCTCTACCGCCTGGTTCTTTAGATTCTCCGCGCGCCGGCGGTCGACGTCGGCCGCCAGTTTGCGGCGCGTCTCAGAAAGGGGCAACACATAGAGGTAAAAGACCACTCCTGCCAAGACCACCGCGCCGGCGGCAAAAATCACCCCCTGGACGACTGCCGGAAGATCACTGAAGCGCTTGGCCATTGTTGCTCCCCCTACATTCCTGCCTGCCGTGCCGGGGCCGCAGGCGCCGCGCCCGGCGGCGCCGCGGGAGGCGCCGCAGAAGGCATCTTAAACACACAGTCGATACTGAACTTGAAGTTCAGCCGGTTCTGCTGGTCGTCCTGGAAGTACTGCCGCAACTGCACGTCGTCAAAATTGCCGGAGTTCTTAAGCGCCGCCACAAAGGTGGCGATCGACTCCACCGAATTCGACTGCCCTTGAATGACAGTTCGGGCTCCCGCCGGGGCGACTGTCAGCAGGTAGAGGTCATTGGTGCGATTAACCAAGGCCCCCAGGGTGGCCATGAAGTCCGTCGGCCCGACGCGACTGGCTTCGAGCATCTGGATCGTATTGGTGCGCCGCTCCAGTTGCTGCTGTTGAGCCAGATAGCGCTGGTTCTCGGCGCGAATCCCCGCCAAGCGATCGGCCTCGCGTTTCTCGTTCACCAACTTCTTGTTGAGGTCGGCGATCTGGCTCGTCCAGTAACGATACATAAAGCCCACGACGCCGAAGGCGACAAGCAGGCTGGCCACAAAGATCACGGCCTGGCGTGCCGCGGTGGGCGGAGGCCCCGGCGGCTTCGCCGCACGTCTAGCAACTCCCAGCAGGTTAATCCTGATCATGGCGTGTCAAAGCTCCTCAACGCCAGCCCCACCGCCACGCTCATGCGCGGAGCGATGTCGTTAATGTAGCTGGTGTCGAACTTGGAGGGATTGATATCCACCCTCTGAAAGGGGTTCATGATCTCGACCGGGATAGTGAATTCCTCTTTGAGCAGGTCGACCATCCCTTCGATTCTTGCCGTGCCTCCGGCCACATAGATCTGCTGGATGTTCTCCGTGGTGGTCGTTTGCCGGAAAAAGTCAAAGGTCTTTTGCACTTCCAGGAGCAAAATCTCCGAGACGGAACGAATGTGCGGGGTCTTCGCGTCCGGAGCCACATTGGGGACTTCCTGACCCTGCTTGAGCTTCTCCGCATCCTCGAAACTGAGATCGAGTTCCTTTTGCAGGGTGTCGGTGTATTGGTTGCCGCCCACCGAAACGTCGCGGGTGAACAAGGGCACCCCGCCCCGCACCATGTTGATATTCATGATGCTGGCGCCGATGTTCAACAAGGCGATCATGCGGTCCGGCGGGGGTTCGTAATTCACCTCGAAAGCATTCTGGAGCGCGAAGGCGTCAATATCCACCACCGCGGGGGCCTTCCCCGCCTGGCTCAGAACGTTCGTATGGTTCAGGATCTTATCGCGCTTCACCGCCACCAGCATCACATCGAAACCCGGGCCTGCCTGGGCCGGGCCCAGCACCTGGTAGCTCAAGTTCACGTCGGCCATATCAAACGGGATATACTGCTGCGCCTCATAGGGGATGGCGTTGGCAACTTCGTCTTCGGTGGGGGCATTTACCGAGATCTTCTTGACAATCACCGAGTGCCCGGAAACCGAGGTGGCGACGTGCTTGCTCTTGATCTTGCTTTCGGAAAAGATCTTC
>JALHUF010000646.1 GCA_022866195.1 Terriglobia bacterium | reverse complement strand
CGACCCCTTCTCACTGAACGCCCAACACTTCTTCCACGGCTTCGGCAAAGACCTGAAGCGATTCTCGCAGCGCCTCCTCCGAGATCGTCAAGGGAGGCGCAATTTTTATGCACTCGCCGCTTGCCCCGACGGGAGCGAACATGAGCAAGCCCTTCCGGAAACATGCGACGTTGACCTGCAGGGCAGTCTCGGGATCGGGCTCCTTGGTTCCAGGCTTCACAACCTGGATCCCGGCCACCAAGCCCATGCCGTGCACGCAGCCGAGAACCCTCGGATATTTGCCCTGGATGCGCTCAAGCGCCGGCACCAGGATCTCGCCCATGGCCGCAGCGTGCTCGACCAAGCGCTCTTTTTGGAGGACTTCCAGGCTGGCAATCGCTGCCGCCACCGGCAACGGTGATGCCGAATGGGTCGAAGTCATCGAACCTGGCGGGTAGAGCCCCATGATGTCTTTCCGTCCCATCACCACAGAAATCGGCAAGGATGATGAAACACCTTTACCGCAGGCGATGAGGTCGGGCGTCACGCCATAGTGCTGGAAGCCAAACATCTTGCCCGTGCGGCCGAAGCCGGCCTGCACTTCATCGTAGCACATCACAATGTCATGCTCGCGGCAAAAGGCTTCGAGCTTCTGCGCGTATTCTACAGGCAAAAAATCCGGACCGCCGCCCTGGTAGGTCTCGGTCATGACCCCGGCGATGTCCTGCGGTTTGACATTCTTCTGCGCTAGCGTCTGGAGAAAAAGATCAAAAGAGGTGTCTTCGTTCTTGAACCCGTCCGGAAATGGAACTTGGATGAACGACGGGTCCAGATGCCCAATCCATCTTTTTTGCCTCTCCATCCCGCCCGCCAATTGCGCGCCCATCGTGCGGCCATGAAAAGCGTACTGAAACGTCACGAAGGACTTCTTTTGCGGGCCGTATTTCTCCAAGCCATAGGTCTTGGCCAATTTGATGCAGTTCTCCGTGGCTTCGCTCCCGGTGCTCAGCAGGAAAACCTGGTAGTTGCAAGGATCGGGCGAAAGCTCTCGCAGCATCCGGGTCAGTTTCATTCGCCGCTCGTGCACGAAGACGTAAGACGCCAGCAGACCCTGATCAATAGCTTCCTTTAAGGCCTCCTTGATTTCCTTTCTGCCATGTCCCACGTTCGTCACCAGCACGCCAGAGGACCAATCAATCCACCGGTTCCCCCAGCGATCGCTGACGGTGAAGTCCTCCGCTTTGTGCCAGACCACCGGCGGCTGCCCCCTCATCGACCGCGGCTCCGACTTCGCCAGTTCCTCAAATATCGGCAAGGATTCCGGCACGGGCAGAGGCGTCTGGATGGTGCGGTATTTGGTTCGCACCTTCGGCACTTCCACAGGTGTTAGGTCATAACCTGCCATAGAGCCTCCTCGAGGATTCGGACATCAACACTTCCCCTGTACCTGGGGCTGGCCGCCGTAAACAATCTTGACCGCCGCGCCGTCGCTCAAGATCGACACCCGCGCCGCTTCCACAACCAGCTCGTTAATAAAGCTGTTGGCAGGCGTCGCCACAATGCCTTTTTCATCGACGTCCTGAATAATCTGCTGGCGCCGGACCAGAGCAGCGTCGTCGGGAAGCCCCGCTGTCTCGCTTTCCATGCGGTGGGTAGTACTGATAATCGCGGCGACGGAATCAAAACCGTACCCAACGGGCTTGAACCCCGCCCCTTCCCACGGCACCAGCCGATAGAAATCGGGACTCACGTAATTGAATTGGGAACCGCCGCAGCCGATGCCTTCTAGATAACAGTAGGCGACCCCGCGGTATTGGTCGTCGTGCTCAATCAGCGCACTCTTCCCTTCCCCCTCGCAGTACATCACCAGGCCTTGGTCATTGCTGCCGGCACCTGCGTCCGGATAGCCAAGGCCATTAATGACGGAGAGCAAGGCGCCGTTTTCGAAAATGACGCGACCATGGGACCAGAGGTAGCCGGCGTTGCCGTTGGGAAACTTTCCTTCGATACCCAGGACCGACACCGCCACAGGTTTCAAACCCGTGATGAAATAGACCAAGTCCACATAATGACAGCCGATATAAGTGAAAGGGTCGGTGCGATCAGGTGTAAACCAGTTCTGAAAGTTGGAAAAGCGGTAATAATAAGGCTCGATCAGCTTTGCTTCCCCCATGACGAACGACCCGAAATGGCCGCGCGCATAGTCTCGCTTAGCCGCGAGCGCGCGTCGGTCGAACCGCTTGTGATATTCCACACCCACGAAGAGACCATTGGCGCGCGCCAGCTTTTCGATCTCCACGGAGTGTTGGTACTTCAGCACCAGGGGCTTCACACACAAAACATGCTGGTCGTGCCGCAGAGCTTCCATGACTACTTCGTAGTGGAGGTGATCGGGTATGGCCACCACCACGATATTCCCACGGCGCATCGCGGCAATCACTTCTTTGTACAGGTTAGGAAAGTCCTTATCCGGCGGCTCCGACAACGACGGATAGGCGGTGAAACCCTGCCCGGGGAATGCTTCGCGAAGCTCCCCGTTCTCCTTGAGGGCCTTCAAGGGAGGGGTGTTCAGTGCACAGATGCTAATCTGGCGGACCATACTCGTTCTTTGCAGGTGGTAGATCGAGGGCAACAACAGATCGTTGGTTATCATTCCTCCGCCGACGATCGTGACGTCCAGCTTTTTCCCATCGGCCATCATCGCATCCCCCCTTCAGATCCTAGAGAATCATCTCTTTACCGGAAAGAGCTATTGTTTTCCTCCACTGTTGCGCAGAAATCCTACGCCGCGTGGCTAAGGCTGTCAAATTTGGGACGTCGAAACCCATATGAAGAGAGGCATCGGAGGTCAGCAAAGGAGAAGTAGTTAAGGACTCAACTCGCAAATTCGCGATGACACCCGAGGCAGTGCAGCCGCGATGCAGGCGACGCAGCAGGCCCGCCCAGGCGATCCTAGATCCCGTACTACGCCGCCATCTTCTTCAAGAATGCGAAGGACTCGCGATACTGCGCGTCGATGTCGGGCACCATCCCGACGTCGATGGCCACGTAGCCCGAAAACTTGTGCTTCTTGAGCCCCTGGAATACGCCGTCCCAGTCCACCGTGCCGCGGCCCGCAGCCACGTGGTCGTTCACTTTGCCATCGTTGTCCGCGGCGTGCACAAAGAAGATGCGCTTCCCGAGCTTCTCGACGCTGAGGGCAAGAATTTCCTTCTGGGCGTTCAGGTGTGCCGTGTCCAGCACCGCGCCGAAATTGTCGTCGTTTACGGCGTCCATCATGCGCAGGATGGCGTCGGTGTTACTCACGAGCTCCCCCACGCGGGGCTCGAAGCAGAACTTGAGCCCCGCTTTCTTCGCCTCCCGAGTGAAGAAGCTGAAGGTTTCCACCATCGCATCCCACTGGCGCTGCCATTTGAACTTCGGGTCGATTTCCACGCTGAAGTGCTTCCCGTAGCTGATGCCCTCCTTGTAGGGCGCATCGCCGCGGAACTTGAGCGGCGGCGTGAAGCTGTCACCCTGAATGGTGTAGCAGTTGAACAGGTTGGCGATCTCGATGGCGCGCTTGAACAAATCCCAGGCTTCTTTCCTCTCCTTGCGCTGGAGACTCACGGAGCTCGGCAGCACCGGGGCGAAGTTGATGACTTTCAACCCTTCGCCGTCGCAGAACTTCTTGAGTTCGTGCCGCTTCTCATAAACAGCGAGCAAATTGTCCCGCCGCACGCCTTCCAGCTCGACGTACTCAAATCCCAATGCCTTCATTTCGCCCAGCACCTTGAAGGTGTCGGGAATCGAGGGCGGATAACCGTACTTCGTAATTGCATACAACCAGCAACAACTGATTTTCATGACGCGTGGCCTCCCAAAGATGACAAAGCGTTCCCTCTCGTCCCCCGTCCGGCTCGCCACAGCCAACCGGAAAAAACCAGATTGCAGGTCGAGTCTGTCGCGCCTAATCTATCTGAACTTCCGACTCGAAGGCAAACGGAAGAGATGGGGCAGTCCGACAATCTGCCGGATCGGTCGGGAGCGCCTCAATGAGCCGTTGTGATAATCTGCGGGCGCCAGG
>JALHUF010000645.1 GCA_022866195.1 Terriglobia bacterium | reverse complement strand
GCACTTGATTACTGGCGGCCAGCTATCCGCGATGCCGCACGGCCCAGTGAATAGCTTCGTGTGCGATTTTGTTCGCAATCGTGTGCCGGTCGCTATCTGGAACCGCTACGTCGGCATTCCCATGGATCCGAAGTTCAGCGATCAGGACGTGGCCGACATCATGGCCGCGGTGCGCAAGGTCTATCCTGCGGTCGTGAAAGCCTAGCGAGGCGCGGGGGGTGAGTGAATGAAACGCTCGATACTCCTGGTGTCGTTGTTTCTGTTCCTTGGAGCGCAGGCGTGGGCGCAGGGCACTAAGCATCGTCTCCTGCCCACGCCGCGCACGGTAACCTGGGGCTACTTTGACGCGCGGACTCCTCCGGCCCTGCACGTGCGCTCCGGTGATACGGTCGAGATTGAAGCGTTGCCCGGGGGCGGGGTGGAGGCACTCGAGGCGGCGGGCTTGCCGCGCGACAAGATGCAGGCCGCGCTGCTGGAAGTTGACCGTGAAGTGAAAGAACGCGGTGAAGTGCCGCACATCCTCACGGGGCCGATCTGGGTGGAGGGTGCCGAGCCGGGCGACGTTCTGGAAGTGAAGATTCTCTCCGTCGAGTTGGTGGTGCCCTACGCCTGGAACAGTTTCTCGCCCGGCCGCGGCTTCCTGCCCGACGAGTTTCCCTATGCTTACTCGAAGCTGGTGCCGCTTGACTTGGAACGCAACGTGGCCAAGTTTGCCGACGGCATCGAGTTGCCGCTCCAGCCCTTCTTCGGGGTCATGGGGGTGGCGCCGCCCGCCGCGGTGGGGCGCATCAGCAGCGGCCCGCCCTGGGTTCATGCGGGAAACATGGACAACAAAGAATTGGTGGCAGGGACCACGCTCTATTTGCCTGTACACGTGAAGGGAGCACTGTTTTCGGCGGGCGACGGGCACGCCGGTCAGGGAGACGGCGAAGTCTGTGTGACGGCTCTGGAGACTTCGCTGCGGGGAACGTTTCAGTTGTCCGTTCGCAAAGATATGAAGCTGCGCTGGCCGCGCGCCGAAACTCCCACGCACTATCTCACCATGGGCTTCCACGAGAACCTGGAGGAAGCCACGAAGCTGGCCCTCGACGCCATGCTCGATTTGCTGGTCGGCGAGAAGCATCTCAGCCGCTCCGAGGCTTACATCCTGGCCAGCGATGCCGTGGACCTGCACATCACCCAGCTTGTGGACGGCTAGAAGGGCGTCCACGCCCTGCTGCCCAAGGCGATCTTCATAAGGTAACACCACGCCTCAGGGCGGTGCGGCCGGGAGCGCGGCCATCTTGGCCGCGGCATCGCAGGCGGGACGCCTGCGCTTCCGGGATCATTTTCTCTTGTCTGGTGAATCGCAGACGGGTGCGATGGGGCATTCGGCGCAGAGCGGCTTGCGCGCCTGGCAGGTCTTCCTTCCGAACCAGATCATCTGGTGGCCGAAGGTTATCCAACGGTCCTGAGGCACCAGCTTCATTAGGTCCTGTTCAACTTTCTCCGGCGTCTTCTGTTTCGACAGCTTGAGTCGCTGTGCCACACGAAACACGTGGGTATCAACCACCACACCCGTCGCCAGGCCGTAAGCGCTGCCCAGAACCACGTTCGCGGTCTTCCGCGCCACGCCGGGCAGCGTCAGCATCTCTTCCATGGTCTGCGGCACGCGGCCGCCGAAGTCCTCGACGATCTTCTGGGAGGCGGCAATGATGTTCTTGGCCTTGTTGCGGAAGAAGCCCGTGGAGCGGATTTCGCGCTCCAAGACTTCCTGGCGCAAGGCGGCGAAATCCTGCGGCGTCGGATACCTCGCAAACAGCCCGGGCGTAATCATGTTGACGCGCTCGTCGGTGCACTGCGCGGAGAGGATAGTCGCCACCAGGAGTTGGAAGGCGTTTTCGTGCCGCAGCGCCGTTTGCGCCTGGGGGAAAAGTTGGTCGAGCGCGGCAAGCACCTTGTCCAGACGCGCGGGCGAGGTGTAATCCACCTTGGGTTTC
>JALHUF010000067.1 GCA_022866195.1 Terriglobia bacterium | reverse complement strand
GCCGCGAGGCCCGTATTCCCCGGCGATTGTCGCGGACGGTTTTGTATTCGTCGCCGGTCAGGGTTCCGTGAACCCGAAGACAAACGAGCTGGAACTTGGCGATGTCCGGTCGGAAACGCGTCGCACCTTGGAGAACATCCGGATTATCTTGCACGCGGCCGGAAGTTCCCTGCGCGATGTCGTGCGCGTGGGCGTTTTCCTGGCCGACATGAACGACTTTGCGGCCATGAATGAGGTGTACCGGGAGTTCTTCCCGGAAGCCCCGCCGGCGCGGACGACGGTGGGCGCGCAACTGCCGAAGATCAAAGTCGAGATTGACTGCATCGCCCGCGTGCGCAAAGCTCGCAGGCGCTAAGCAGAGGGAGCGTGCCGCTTCGCAGGAGCGAATTGAGGAGCCCATGGATTATCGTGAACTTTCCACGCCTGCCTTGACCATCGATCTTGACGTTCTGGAACGTAATCTCGACCGCATGGCGCGCCTTGGCCGCGATCAAGGCGTGGGCCTGCGTCCGCACACCAAGACTCACAAAACGCCCGAAGTTGCCCGGATGCAACTCGAACGCGGCGCTGTCGGCCTGAGTGTGGCCAAGGTGGGTGAGGCCGAAGTGATGACGGAGGCAGGACTAGATGATATCCTCGTCGCCTATCCGGTCTTTGGCGAGGAGAAGCTGCGCCGACTAGCCCAGCTTGCCCGGATGCGGCGACTTCTGGTTTCACTGGATGATGAGGCTACGGCACAGGAACTCTCCCGCGCGGCCGGCGCACAGGGCTCAACAGTAGGCGTGCTGGTGGAGTTTGATGCGGGGTTTCACCGCTGCGGTTTGCCGCCGGGCCCGGCCTGTGTGGACTTGGCCAGGAAAATCCAGAAGCTGCCTGGGCTCCAGTTCCGCGGCCTGATGAGCTACTTCGGAAGTGTCTGGGGAACTGAAGAGGCGCGCCGGCAGGAAGCCGAGCAGGTGGCGGAACGACTAGGACAAGCGCTCGCCGCCTTCCGCGAGGCGGGGATGCCCGTGGAAATCGTTTCCGGGGGCTCGACTCCTTCGGCCGAGTTCGCGCATCGGATCCCAGGGCTCACGGAGATTCGCCCTGGGACGTACGTCTATCACGACCTGAACACTTACTATCAGGGCGCGTGCCGCCTGGAAGACTGCGCCGCGCGCGTGGTGACGACGGTGGTCTCAACTGCGGTGCCCGGCCGCGCCATCATTGACGCGGGATCGAAAACCTTTTCGTCCGACACGCTCCGTGCGGGGCCCGGCGCTGGCCACGGATACGTGATCGAAGCTCCCGATGCCCCGCTCATCAAGCTCAACGAGGAGCACGGCCATCTTGACGTCACCAAATCCCTGCATCCCTTCCGCGTGGGCGAAGTGCTCACCGTGATACCCAACCACGTGTGCACCTGCGTCAACATGCACGATGAGGTATTTCTGCTGCGCGATGAGCAGGTCGTGGCTTCCTGGCGCGTAGCTGCGCGTGGGAAGACTCGTTAGTCCCAGTCAATTGGCCGAACGCGCGTGCTTGCCAGATGACCCCGCCCGGGAGTTTGCCCGAAACCGCGTGGGCGTGCGCCCGCACTCGACTTTACTTTGTGTACCTGCAATGCTATAGTCTGGGCGCGGACGGAATATCACTAGTCAAGAATCCCATCGGGAAACCTGACGCGCCCACGGGGCGCCCTACCATTGGAGGAAATCATGCGAAGGACACTGGTACTCATGCTTGTGGCGCTGTTCGTGTCCATCGGATTTGCCGGGCGGACGGCAGCGGGGCAAGAGACACAAGGAAAAAAGGAAAAGGTGGCGGCGGAGAAGCAGCTCATATGGCGCGGGACCATCGTGAGGTTCGACAAGGAAGCCTCCACCCTGACTATCCGCAGCAAAGGTGCGGAGAGGATTGTGCACTACGCCGACTCCACGCGGTGGACCCAGGGAACGAAACACATCGATGTCAGCCAATTCAAGGAGGGGGCTGACGTTGTCTGCCGGGGCAAGGCGGATGAGAAAGGCGAGTTCCACGCCAACCGCGTCGATCTGAAGCGGCTCCCATAAGCTGTTTTCTGAAACACGGGCCAGGCAGTGGGCTGCGCGGTGCGGGGGCATTGCTGCTCGTAGGCGAATCGGCGCCCGGGAGGCCATGCTAGCCCGTCCAGCGGGCAAGTGAGGTTGTGGCGGCTGGTGTTGAGTGCCGTCGGTGGAGAAGAGGACCTGGCCCGCTTCGCCGTCAGGGCGAGAGAGCGGACTGCGGCGCGTGGCAAAGTGAGACCTAAGACTGCGGCAGACACAAAAAGGACACCAAGCCGCTGACGCTGGTGGCCAAAACGCGTTCAAGACTCCTCCCAGCGGCCGTGAATTTCTTCCGCTGAAGCGCTCTGGGTAGTGAGCAGAAGGAGGCTCAGATGTCTTCCAGCCGTTGCTCACTAATGCTAGCCGCGGCAGTCGGTCTGGCTGTCGCAGGCCTCGCCACCCTATCCAAGGCGCAGAGCCCAAGCACCGAACCCAACTTCGCCGAAGCCCAACAGCGGGAATTCCTGCTGAACGCCAAGATCATCAACTACAAGCAAATCGGCAAAGGCGTCACCAGCCCGTGGCGTTTGACACTCAGTGACGGCGCGGTGACGCACGATGCCGCCTTCCAGAACGTGGATCTGCGCCAAGCTGAAGTTGCATTCCGTCAAGGACCCAGCGAGATTGGCTTCCGCGACTTTTATGGTTATAACATCGCGGCTTACGAGCTGGCCAAGCTGCTGGGCCTCAGCGACATGGTTCCGGTGACGGTGGAACGCAAATGGAAGGGCCAAGCGGGCGCGCTGAGCTGGTGGGTCCCCTGGAAGTGGGACGAGGAGATGCGTCAAAAGCAGAACTTGCAGCCGCCCAACGCGGAGGCCTGGAATAATCAAGTGGACAAGGTGAGGGTATTCGTCCAGCTCATCTATGATACGGATCGCAACGCCGGAAACCTGCTCAGTGCGGAGGACTGGAAGCTCTGGATAATTGACTTTACGCGGGCCTTTCGCCTTCACAAGACTCTTAGAAATCCTGAGCAGCTCCAGCGCTGTGACCGGCAGTTGTGGGAGAACCTGCACAAGCTGAACGCCAAAGAACTAATGGAAAAGACCGCATCGCACCTCAGCAAAGGAGAGGTACAAGCATTGTTGGCGCGGCGGGACGCAATGGTTGACTATTTGCAGCGGCTCATCCAGCAGAAAGGTGAGAGCGCTGTGCTCTACTAGCTTCTCAGTCGTTACGATGGTGACCATGCGGGCAGAATCCCGCCCAGTCGTCCACACCGTGCTAAACTAACCTTGGGGAGGGATGGGTGAGTGGTTGAAACCGGCGGTCTTGAAAACCGTTAGCCTCGCAAGGGGCTCGGGGGTTCGAATCCCTCTCCCTCCGCCAGCTTACCGATTGGCCCGCAAGCATTTAGCCACATTCTATTGAATCATCCGTTGTGGTTTGCCGTCGCCATTTGGAGCACACGTGGAGCACAATAAGCTGGTAGCCACGGTCAAGCGTGTTTGATTGACCGTGGGATTTTTCCGGCAGCAAAGAACCCTCGGTCATGGCCTGCCTGCGGCAGGCAGGTTAGACCAGCGCCACATCCCCGAGCCTCCCGGCGTGCGAGCCGCGCCGGCAAAACTCCGCGTAATGGATCTAGTCCCGCAGCATGATATAGAGCCGGATGGCCAGCTTGCGCGCCACCGCCACCTTGGGCGGCGCCGCGCCCTTGCGAAACGCCAGACGACGATACACGCGGCGCAATCCGGGGTCGAAGCGGCTCGCTGTCTGGGCCGCTTCCACCAGCAGAGCGCGCAGCCCGTCAGCTGACGGGCTGGCCGGCCGAAGCGCTGTCGGCCGCCGCTGGAATGTTCCTGCGGAATGAGGCCCTCGTAGCTAGTCACGTGCTTGGCGTCGGGAAACCGCTCCACCGGCCCCAGGACCAGCACCGTACACAGCGCGGACAATAAGGTGCCTGCGCTGGTGATTCACTCCTCAAGCTGGCGAAGGAATAGGCCGATAACTACATGGGGATTGCACCGAGGCGAGGTAAGGAGCGTAGGCCAGAGGACTGACGGCAGGTAGCGTTGTTTTGTCGAGCGCCAGGAACAAGAAGCCGCGTCTGACAGGAAAAGGCGCGTAAGGCTTAAGTAGGGAAGGCTCAGGGGAGATCCCCTGTAAGTCACAGGGCGGAGCGTTATGCTTTCGACGCCGGACGAGGTAGCCAGTGGAGTGCAAAGCGCCAGTTGGTACGCCATTCATACCCGTCATCAGCACGAGAAAGTCGCAGCGCAGATCCTCACCAAGAATGGTTTTGAAGTCTTCCTGCCGCTTTACACCGCGGTTCGTCACTGGAAGGACAGGGTGAAGCAACTCTCCCTACCGCTGTTCCCTTGCTACGTCTTTATCCGGGGAGGAGCAGAGCGCTCGCGGGAGGTCGTGACCACACCCGGTGTTCACGGCTTCGTGCAATGCGGGAGCAGGCGAGCGGCCATTGCCGAAGAGGAGATCGAGGCGGTACGGCAGGTCGTCCAGCGGAGCAACGGCGTGGAACCTCATCCCTACCTCAAGTGCGGGGACCGGGTCAGGGTTGAAGCAGGCCCTTTGGCCGGAATTGAGGGCATCCTGGTCCGTAAGAAGAATCTGTTCCGGTTAGTGCTATCTGTGGAGTTCCTGGAGAAGTCGGTGGCCGTCGAGGTGGACGTCGGCATGGTGGAGCGCGTCCCGCGCCCGTGGGCAGGTGGGCGAGACTGGCAGGGCTCCGCCTGGTCTCTCGGATACGCTTAGCGGGGTTGGTGCGCGACCGCAAGGAATTGTTATCGCCCAAGGGGCAGAGGTAGACAGTGAGTCAACCTAAGAAGCCGGAGCCGAGCGCCAACACGCCTCGAGACCATGCCTCGCCAGTGGGGCCGGGGAAGACGCCAGGGCGAGCGGTTCGTGCGCTCCTGGCAGCAATCGTTGTACTTGGGACCGAGGCCCTCATCGGTGGGCAGCAGTCCTCTTCCACGCCACGCGAAAACTCCGTATCTCCGCCAGCGGTCGCCGCGGTTTCCCCCGGCGCCCAGCCCCGCGCGCAGGAAATGCTGGTCAGCCCGGATGATCTAGTGGAGGTTAGCGTCCTCGATGTTCCGCAGATGTCCCGCGTGTATCGTGTGAGCCCAGGTGGCGAGATCGTTCTTCCCCTGCTGGCTCAACCGATCGCAGCGGTGGGCCTGACGCCGGTTCAGCTATCACACGTTATTGCTGAGAAGCTTCGCGAGGCGGGGTTGGTGAGCAATCCTTACGTGACCGTCGAAGTGAAGGAATCGCGGATGCACTCTGTGACTGTCGGGGGAGCGGTAAAGAAGGCTCAGATCTACCCGCTGTTCGGTGGCACCACGCTTCTGGACGTGCTTTCCCAGGCGGGAGGGCTCGCTGATGAGGCAGGTAACACCGCCACCATCAGCCGCGGGGCCGTTGCCTTGAGGGCGTTGGGAAGTGCCGGTGGCCCTGTGGATGCAGCGCTAGGAGCGCCGCCACGAGTCATTACGGTTGATTTGAAGCGTCTGCTGGAGACCGGCGATCCCGCACTCAATGTGGACATCTACCCCGGGGACCGCGTGATGGTCCAGCGCGCCGGAATTGTTTACGTGGTGGGGGCGGTGAACCGGGTAGGAGGGTTTCCCCTGAAGGACGACCAAGAACAAATGACCGTGCTGAAGGGGATTGCTCTTGCCCAGGATCTGAAGGCGACCGCAATTCGGCAGAAGGCAGTAATTATCCGCAGCCGTCCGGGAGCACCCGGCGGACGCGAGGAGATTCCCGTTGACCTGAAGAAGATTCTGGCGGGCCGCGCGCCCGACGCTGCCATGCAGCCTAACGATATCTTGTTTGTTCCGGACAGCACCGGCAAGAAGGCCTTGCGCCGGGCGGCGGAAGCCGCTGTCCAAATCAGCACGGGCCTAATACTCTGGCGCCGCTGATCGGGGCCGCGCCCAGCGAACCTTTCACAGGGATACAAGAATGGCTGAAAACTCCGAGCTCGCACCGCGGAGGGATCGTCGCGCCGGGCCGCTCGCCCCGCGAGCCGCGCCCCTCGTCACAATTGAGCCAGAACCCTCCGCTTTCTACCTGCGCGCTTACTGGCAAATCTTAAACAGGCGGAGATGGACTGTCCTGACCGTAGTCCTCACTCTCACAACGCTGGTGGCCATTGTTTCATTCAAGATGAAGCGCATCTACCAGGCCACCGCGCGGGTGTCAGTCGAGGCTGAGCCGCCCAACATGCAAACCATCAACAACCTCTACCAATCCCTCCCCACCGACCCCGCTTTTTTGCAAACCCAGGTCAATGTCCTTAAGAGCGATAACCTGGCTTGGCAGACCATTCAACAGCTCGGGCTTGGAGAAAACCCCGAGTTCAATCCGATGTCCCAGCCGTCCAAAGCCGCGCCGTCGGACTCTCCCACCGTAATCCAAGACCGGCTGATCCGACCCTTCAGGTCCCACCTCCGTGTGGAGCTGATGCGAGACAGCCGTGTGCTGGAGGTAAGTTTCGAGAGTGTCGCCCCCGGCCTGGCGGCGCGCGTCGCCAACAGCCTGATCGCCAACTACGCCGAATACAACTTCCGCACCCGATACGATGCGACTCGCCAGGCTTCCGGGTGGATGGAACAGCAACTTGACGAACTCAAAGCCAAGGTCGAGAAGTCCCAACAGGCGCTGGTCGATTACGAGCGCGAGCACGCCATCGCTAACGTCAGCGACAAGCAGAACGTGGTCGAGCAGCGCCTGGCGGACCAAAGCAAGGACTTGTCGGAGGCGCAAAGCGCGCGCGCGCAGAAGGAAGCGGTTTACGACATAGTCCGAGGTAACGAAGAGCAGGTGGCCCTGGTGGCCGATAATCCCTTGCTGCAGCGGCTGGAGGAGAAATATGCCGACCGCCAAGCTGAGTACATCGAGGCGCTGGGGCAGTACGGCCCCAACTTCCCGAAAGCCGTCAGGATCCGGAACCAGGTAGCCGAAATCGAGTCCCTTGTCGAGCGCGAGCGCAAGCAGATGGTGGTCCGCATTCGGAACGATTACAACACCGCCTTAAGGCGGGAACAATTGCTGGCCGCGGCTGTCGCACAACAAAAGATCGAAGTGGGAAAGCTGAATCAGCTCCTCATCCAGCACAACGTTCTGAAACGAGAGGCGGAGAGCAATCAGCAGCTTTACGATAGCTTGATGAGGCAACTCAAAGATGCCACAGTATCGGCCGGGCTGAGAGCCACCAACGTCCACGTGGTTGACCAGGCACTCGTCCCCACCGTGCCCGTGCGCCCGAACAAGTCGCAAAACATCGCCGTTGGGTTGCTGGTCGGACTGATTCTCGGGGTGACCCTGGCGTTTGTGGGGGAGGGGCTGGATGACTCCATCAAATCAGCCGAGGAACTCGAGCGGACTATAGGTTTGGCAACGCTGGCCGTCATTCCGAGGGAGAGCACAATCAAATCTCCCCCTACCTGGTTGCTCGCGCGGAAGGCGGCTGGATCAACTCCGGAAGGAAAGGTTGAACTGACTGTTTTGCACCGGCCTGCCTCAGCACTGGCAGAGTCTTTCCGCTCGTTGCGGACCTCCGTGCTGCTTTCGACCGCTCCGCGGCCGCCCCAAGTGCTCTTGGTGACGAGCGCGCAGCCCAAGGAAGGAAAGACGTGCATCACGCTTAACCTCGCGTTCACGCTCGCCCAGCGCGGCAGCCAGGTCCTGATCATCGATGCTGACCTTAGGCGGCCGAAAATTGCCCGCACGCTCGATTTAACGAACCAGGAAGGGCTGACCAGCTTTCTGGCGGGATCTCATAGTTTGGAGGCAGCGCTGAAGCAATCTGAAGCGTTGCCTAACCTGTGGATTCTCCCTGCTGGTCCGCACCCTCCTAATCCGGCGGAGTTGCTTTCCTCGCCCACCATGGAGCAGTTACTGCAAGGGTTGCGGAGACGTTTCGATCACATCGTGATCGACACGCCGCCGGCGCTTTGGGTGACGGATGCTACCGTTCTTTCTCGTTTCGTGGACGGGGTGATTCTGGTGGTGGAGAGTCGGGTCAGCGCACGGGGCGTGATCCTGCGCACATACAGAATCCTCGAGAATAGTGGCACCAAAATCCTGGGCGCGGTTCTGAATAAGCTCGACATGACGCATGACGGCTACTACGGCTCTTACTACCGCTACTACCGGCATTACTACCCTGAAAAGGGCTCCGAGGGCGCGGGGACTGAATCCCGCCCCGGGGGCAAGCCCTCAGTTTCCCTCACTCCCAAGAATATCTAGGTGGAATTTGGTGTCAGAGCGGATTCTCGTCGCGGTCCCCCGAAAGGATTCGCCTCGCGGGGTTATGCCGAGGGGTCGAAGGGTCATTAAACCAGCGAGAGAGTTGGCGCGCTGGCCTTTGCGCGGGGCGTATGATCCCTAGTGCTTTGTCGGAGACCGGCGTGGCTGCTTTTTCGCTCCGCTCTCGGCGGCGGCAGATGCTGTTTCTGCTGGGCATCGGCGTGGCGGCGCTCCTTCTTGCCTCCCAGGTGGTGCGAATTGCCGTTGCCGCGAAATGGGGCGAATCTCTCAACTCCAGAAGTCTTCAGAAAGCCATCGCCTTAGATCCCGCGAATCCGGAGTATTACTACCGCTTGGGGCTCGTCT
>JALHUF010000644.1 GCA_022866195.1 Terriglobia bacterium | reverse complement strand
GGCTCCCAGCGGTTGATGCTGATCCCCACGGCGTGAAACAGGCCCTGGCGGCGCAGGTCATCGATCTTCTTAACCCAGCCGTGGTCCTCCACCCAGGCGTCCTCCCAAGTGTGAAACTGCATGAGGTCAAAGCTATCCAGACCGGCGCTTTTCAGGCTCCCGTGTACGTACTCCTCGATATGATCCGGCGGAAAGCAATCGTCCAGCGTGTACTTACGGCGGCTGGGCCACTGAAGATTCTTGGGAGGGATTTTCGTGGCGGTGTAGAGCCGCTTCGCCGGGTTAGCGCGCACCAGGCGGCCCAACAGGCTCTCGCTCTGGCCGTCGCCGTAAGCCCAGGCCGTGTCGAAGAAGTTGCAGCCCAGGTCCACGGACCGCTGCAGCGAGCGCATCGATTCCTCGTCATCCGATCCGGTCCAGCCGGCCAGGCCCCACATGCCGTACCCTACCTCGCTCACCATCCATCCTCTGCGACCAAACCTGCGATACCGCATGGTGTCTACTCCTCGCTTCAGCTCGAAATCCGCCCCTCCACACGCCGGCTATCCGACGGCAGGAAATCTTACCGCGCCAGCGAGCGCGGGTCGATACCGATTGTTGTTGCCGCCCCCGGTACCTGAAGAAACGGCCCCGGCGGGCGCGTCTTGGCCGCCCCTTGGCCAAGAAAATCGCGTTGGAAGTGGTCTCCTGTCGGGACCTCCGGAACCTTGCCCGACACGGACCAGGTCATCTGGAGCGCGTCGAGATCAAGCTCGATGTTCATCTCGGCATAGGCTCCGTTCAGGTCAAAGCCAAAATACTTCTGCCAGGCCGAAAGATCCAAACGCAAGGCAGGCCCCGGCCCGGAAATCCAGTTCAGCCCCCGGCCCTCGGCTTGGTATTCGTCCTCCACCTCGCGACCGCCTTTGGCGTACAGGTTTCCGTCAGCCTTGTTTTCCCGGTGCGAAAAATCAATCGACCTCCCACAGCGGAAGAAGATGTTGTTCAGCACCTGGCTCCAGCGCGAGGTTCCGCCCCGCGCCCCCACAATCCGCTCCTCCACGGTGCGCGTCTTGACGCCCGCGTCCTGCGTGTAACCGAAGAGGTTGTGGGCGATTACGGCCTCGTCGCTGCCGTCGGTGATGATGCCCCAGCCGCCATGAGGAGGGATGTTGTAGGCCGCACCGCCCTTTCCCATGCTGACTTTCCAGATGATGTTATGGTCGAGCATGTTGCGGTCCTGCGAGGCCTCCAGATAGATCCCGCCGCGCACCGTCTCTTTCAGGTCGCCGATCAGATTTCCCGTCACCCGCGTGTTGGCATTCTGGTAGTCGAGCCAGATTCCCGGCGCATAGCTCAAGTGACGGATGATGTTGTTGCGCAGCAGGCAGTTTTTCGTCACGTGCAGCTTGATGCCGCCGGACTCCCACATCAACTCCACGTTCTGCCAGCCCACCTGCTCGATGAGGTTCGACTCGACAAGGGTCTCCTGCACGCCCATTCCTGCCAACCCGCAGACGCCGGCGTCGGAAATGTGGGTCCGGCGCACAATGCTGTGGCCGATGATGGCAGGCGGCACCATGTTCCAGTCCTGATAGCCAATGTCCAAGGCGACGGAGTTGGCGTGACGGATAACGCAGTCCTCGATGATCCAATGATGGCCGCAGTTGGCGGAGACCAGCCCGCGCTGCGGGACGGGGAACCCATTGGCGGCATGCTCAAAGGTTATCCCCTTGATCCGGATGTAGCCCAGCTCGCGTTGACGCGGCGCAAAAACCTGCTCCTGGATGACCAGCTCCACTTCGTGCTGCGCGGGGTCCGCATCCCCGGGGGGCCGGACGTGCACGGTCAGGCCGTGGTGCTCACACCAGAAAGTCCCGTCCTTTTGCGCCAATTGCCAGTAGAGTTCGACCTGTTCCAGTCGCTGCCCGTCAACGAATACCATCCCGCGGCGAAGCAAGTGCGGCTTCAGCTCTTCCGGCTTGGGGCGCAGGTACTCGCGATCGCCCATCACGTTGACCATGCCGACGGGGTTGTAACCCTGGAAGTCGAGGTCATCCAGACGGCGCTGGTAGATCTTCGCCGTCGAACCGGCCGGCCCAAAGCGACCAAGGTTGTAGCCGTTGGACGGTTCCCAGCCCGTCTTCACCAAGCGCGAGCCTTTCACCACCACTGTGGCGCCGGGCGCCGCCTCGTAGCTAATCATCTTGTCGGGCCCGGTCCCGCCGCGCGCCGGAGACACACGTTCGCGATAAATTCCCGACATGATGACAACGCGCTCGCCGGGTTCCAACACCTGCGCCGCCTTGTTGATAGTGAGAAATGGCAACTCCTTGGTCCCCGGATTCAAGTCGGAGGCTTTGGGGTTCCGGTTGTCCACGTAGCAGGTCTTTGTGAACTGGAGTGGCTTTTCCCAGGACACGAACTCGCGACCATCCGGCAATAACACTCCAGTGCGGTCCGTGGCGGCGTTCATCGTTGCCAGCCATCCCGTTAGAAGCAGCACCGCGAACTCCGCCAGGACGCGCGCTGCATTTCGCGGCAGATTTCTGGGCGTCATGTTGTGAGCCGACCGGCACATCCTTCACCATCCCCCTTCCGCATGATTTGGCGCAGCGCGCTAGTTCTCTCCCACCGAGCCGTCCCGGCGATAGACCTCCGGGAAGCCAGCATGCTTGTACCCGAGCCGCTTGATGACCTCCTCGTTCAGTTCCACCCCCAGGCCGGGCTTCTTCGGCAGCTCGACGTAACCGTCCTTGACGCGCTCGATAGGCTCAGTAACCAGCGCGGCGCGGTCGGCCAGCCCGTAAACCATTTCCTGGATGAGGAAGTTCGGGATGGCCGCGTCGAGCTGCAAGCAGGCTGCCGTGGACACAGGACTCAGCGGATTGTGCGGCGCTACAGCGACGTAATAGGCCTCGGCCATCGCGGCGATCTTCTTGAGCTGCGTGATACCTCCGGCGTGGACCATGTCGGGCTGGATGATATCCGCAATGCCCTTCTCGAGCACTTCCCGGAAGCCCCAGACGGTGAACAACCGCTCACCGGTGGCGATGGGCACGGAAGTCTCCGCCGCGATCTTCTTCATCGCCTCAGCATTCTCCGGCAGGGCGGGCTCTTCGATCCAAAGCAGGTGCAAGGGCTCCAGCTCCTTGGCCAACGCTGTCGAGACAGCAGGATAGAGGTCACCGTGGGCATCGAACATCAAATCGACATCATCCCCCACGGCCTCCCGCGCGGCCTTCAGGTGCTCGACGATTTCGTGTATCTTGCGCGGGCCTTCAACCATCTCATAAGCCCCGAGTGGTCCGGCTTTCAGCGCGCGGAACCCGGCTGCCACCAACTTCTTTGCCTCCTCGGCAGTCTCGGCTGGAGTCTTACCTCCGAAGTGGGT
>JALHUF010000066.1 GCA_022866195.1 Terriglobia bacterium | reverse complement strand
TACTCAATTGGACGGCCTTCGTCCTCTACCTGGCGCTGGCTTTTTTTGTGGGCGTGCTGTTTTCTTTGATGTCCGTTCTCATTGATCAAACTCACTTCCCGCGGCATCGGTTTCCGCACGACGCGCTGCTGTTGCTGGTCTTCTCTCTGGTGGAGTACTTCGGTTATCGGCAAGTATTCCTTTATTGGAGACTGGTCGCCACCTGGAACTATTTCTTCGGCAGAATCGCCTGGCGAGTTTCCAGTCGGACAGGTTTTCGCACGCAAGCCCGGTGAGAGCGGTTCAGCGCCGAGGCTGAAGGAATTCCGGAGTGGAGAACGGTACAGGAAGTCAGGCGGGAACTCGGTCGGCGCTTCCCGTAACCTCCGGCGCTGCTCTGCAGGCTGTCAAAGCTTCCTCGGCATCCGCCAGCACCTGTTCTGGGTCCCCCCGCGGGCGGTACACTGCCAAGCCTATATCCAGAGTGAGCTCACGGAGTCGGGGCGAACGTTGGCAGGCTGACAACACCCGTCGCCCGAACACCTCTCCTCCCGGGGGCTCTGTCCCCGGCAAAAAGCAGAGGAATCGGTCAGCCTCATACCTCAGGATGATGTCCGTCCGACGGGCGGTCTGAAGGATGGCCTGGCCCAGCGCTTTGAGCACGAGGTCTCCCGCCAGGTTCCCCTCACTTTCGTTGACGCGCCGGAAGGCACGGATGTCGCATAGGAGCAGGCACAGCGGAATGTCAAACCGCTCGGCCCGTGCCGTTTCCCGCTTCAGTATGTCGGGCAGCGTGGAGCGATCCAACGCGCCGGTAAGCGCGTCCGTGGCATATTTCTCCGTGGGGAATGCGGTCTCAGCATAGGTCGCGATTATGAACTGCCGCACTTCGTTCAGCTCCCGCTGTTTCGTGATGATGTACGCCCCTGAGAGGAGAACGAGAGTAAGGAGCCCGAAGATGAGTTGGGGCAGAATTCCAAACTGGACTTCAATCCTGTCCATATTCCACCGGATGACCGGATAGAAAAAGGTGGTAATGGCCAGGGCCAGCGAGAGAGAAACAGCCAGGCTGACGGCCCAGAGGTGCCAGGTCCGCCGGTCGAGTTCAGCGAGCTGGCGGCAGGGCTCAGTGCGGCGTTCAGAGGAGGTCCGGTCCATAGCTGGTGATATGAGAGCCTTCCGGTGCTGCGTTCCCTTCGGCTCTTTACTTCCGTAGCTTTTATCGGAAGATTGGGAGGGACACATGAGCAGCGTCCCCGCGTTCAGTGGCGGTACTCCCCGGTACGGAAGGGTATCGTACGATATTGGTATTGGGGCAGCGGGGGTTTATTAATCCGTTCCCTACCGTGTTCCCACTGCGCTGGCAGGGAGGCGAGATCCCGGGAGGGGGGCGCAGTAAGGGAACCCCTGCGAGGAGCGACCCGCGTTCAGAAAATCCTCAGCTTGATGGTCAGGTACTTCTTGGGATTCTTGCGGAATTCCGTCAGGAATTCCCGCAGCGATTGCGAACTGTCGCGCAAATTGTTGAAAAGCGTGGGGTCGGTGGAGAGTCTTCCCAGCGTTCCCTGACCCTGCTCGATGCGCGTGGTGATGATGTTCAGGCGGTCAAACGTCTCGTTCAGCCGGTTGTAGAGCTGCGGGTCGGTAGCGAATTTGCCCAGGGTTCCTTTGCCGCTGTTGACGTTATCCACCAGCGTGTTGGCCCGCGTCACCAACTGGTTCACGTTGTTGTAAACGGAAGGGTCGTTGATGAGCTTGGCCAAGCTCCCCTTGCCGTGCTGCACGTCGTCGAGGATCTGGTTCAGACGGTCGAGACTCGCGACGGTACGCTGGTAAAGCGCCTCGTCCGCCAGCAGCTTGCCGACCGTGCCCTCGCCCCTATCCACCCGGGTTACAATTTGCTGGAGGGTGCCCGAGAGCTGATTCATGCGGCTGTAAAGCGCCTGGTCATAGATGAGCTTTCCGATGGACCCTTGACCTGCTTGTATCTGCGAGGTGATGTCGTTGAGCTTGGTACTCAGCACGCGCAAGTTCGAGATCACATCGTTGGTGTTCTGCACAATGCGTTTGATGTCCGGTTCCTCGACGCTCTTCACGACGCCGCCTTCCAGCACGACAGGATGCTCTGGTCTTCCCCGGCTGATATCCACAAAGGCTTCGCCCAGCAGGCCGGCGGTCGCCAGCCGGGCCTCCGAGTCCTCGCGAATCTCACGTTGGTAAGTGCGCGGGACGCGCATGGTGACTTCCACGGCCCGCTCCGGCTCCACGTAGGCTGAAATGCGGATCTTCTCCACCACGCCCACAGGAAGACCGGCCAGGCGGACTTGTGAGCCCTCGCGCAGGCCCGAGGCGCCGGAGAAATACGTCTTCAGCGGGTACTTGCTGGTCAAAAACCCCGCCTCCCCGGTGATGAAAAACACGCCTATGCCGAGAATCGTCAAGCTGACCAGCACCAGCGCACCGACGCGCAGCTGGGCCCAGGTAATTTGTTTGCGTTGCGGCATGACTTTTCTCCCTCCCGAAGCAATTCTCGCTTATTGTATGCCATCTTGGTTCGACTGGCGAACTCAGGCGAGGAATTTCCGCAGGTAAGGGTCTGGGGTGGAGGTGAGCTCGTCTGTCGAGCCCGAGAAGTAGGCGGTGCCATCCCGCAGGACGAGGAAGTGGGTAGGAACCCGGCGGCCGAGTCCGCCGTCGCTGGCAACCGCGACTAGGCCTTGCTGTTCCGCCGAGTAGGTGAAATGGGCAAGTGCATAGGCATCGGCCAGGCGTTGCGTGACCACCAGCGAGCTGACGTTCTGCACGTCGCGCAATTTGGCGATAAGAATGTTGATCGTATGCGCCGTGACGGGATCAAGGCCGGCCGTAGGCGAGTCGTAGAGCATGATCGCGGGCTCGTTGACAATGGCCCGGGCGATGGAGACGCGGCGCCGCATCCCACCCGATAGCTCGGCCGGCATCTTTTCCAGCGCGTGCTCCATCTCCACGAAACGCAGGACCTCCCGCACCTGCCGTTCGATCCTCGCTTCGTCCTTCAAGCCCTCTTCGCGCAGGCGGTAAGCGACATTCTCGTAAACCGAGAGCGAGTCGAACAGCGCGCCTTCCTGGAAGACGATACCCATGCGTTGTCGGATGGGATAAAGCTGGCTTTCGGAAAGCGGCGCGAGGTCCTGTCCCCCCACCAGAACCTGCCCTGCGTCCGGCTTCAGCAAGCCGAGAATCAGTTTCAATAAGACGGACTTGCCCGACCCGGTCACGCCCAGCAGAACCAGGGTCTCCCCGGCTCCCACGCGAAAAGAGACGTCGTTCAGCACCTGCTTCTCCTCGAAAGCCAAGGAGACGTGACGAAGTTCGACAACAGCAGTCTGACCTTCGCTGCGGTCCCGCGCGCGGGGCGGTGGCTCGGCTTCAGGCAACGTCACGGTAGGAACTGGCCTCCTGCGGACTTGTGTCCACGCTCCTATTCTATCTCGGGGGAAGGGCTGGAAACTAGAAGAACCCAGTGGCAATGAGGAACTTGGTGTAGAAAAAGTCCACAACCAGGATGAGCACACACGCGACCACCACGGCGCGGGTGGTGGAGCGTCCCACGCCCTCGGTTCCGCCGGTCGTATGCAGGCCGAAGTAGCAGCCGACCAGCGCCACGATAATGGCGAAGAAGAAAGGCTTCGTCAGCCCCTGGAAGCAGTCTTCAAACTGCAGGGCCTGGTACGCTAAGGTCCAGTATTCCGCGCTGCTCAAGTGCGCGGTCGACGTGCTGACGACAGCGCCCCCCAGCATCCCGCAAAAATCCGCCAAAATGGTCAGGAGCGGCAGCGTGACGAGCGTGGCGTAAAGCCGGGGCGTGACCAGCTTGCGCAGCGGGTCGGTGCCCAGGGCGCGCATGGCATCGATCTGTTCGCTCACCAGCATCGAGCCAATCTCCGAGGCGATTCCTGAACTGTTCCGCCCCGCCACCATTAGGGCAGTGAGCACCGGCCCCAGCTCGCGCACCATGGAAAGCGCCACCACCTGTCCTAATAGCCCCACCTCGCCAAAAGTGCTGAGCGTGCGATAGGTCTGAAGGGCCAGGACGCCGCCGGTGAAGAAGCCGGTCAGCAACACGATGGCCAGCGACCCAAAACCGATCACGTCCATTTGCACTAGCGTGTCCACCAGGTAGCGGGGCCGCGTGAAGGCGTGACGCACGGAATTGATGAGGAGGTCCGTGAACTCCTGGACGGCCAGCACCTTGCCCTTAACGAATCTCTCGAACAGGACTTGGAACATTAGCTTCCGCTACGTCACCCGGAAGAATGGACCTTTTCCGAGTCGTCCGCAATCTAGCCACGCGCGGTCGGCGAAGTCAAGACCCTTGGTATCGCGCGGTCGCTCGAGCGATGGCGGCTCGCCGCTGGCTGGGAGACCGAAACTGCGCTGGGGGCCCCGCCACAGAAGACCTTGGCGGGCTTGCCGGATTCGTGTACGCTTTCCTGCCATGTCCAAGCAGCGACGCTTCAAAGTGGCTCTCATCCAAATGGCCTGTGCGGCGGACCCCGAGGAAAATCTCCACGTGGCAATTTCCCGCGTGCAGGAGGCCGCCGGTGCGGGAGCAGCGGTGATCTGCCTGCCGGAGCTTTTCCGCTCGCAGTACTTTTGCCAGCGTGAGGATGCCGCGGCGTTCGATCTCGCCGAGCCGGTGCCGGGTCCGACCACCGCAGCGCTGGGAAAGGTGGCGGAGAAGGCAGGCGTGGTGGTGATCGCGCCCCTTTTCGAGCGCCGGGCCGCCGGGCTTTATCACAATAGCGCCGCCATCCTCGACTCGGCCGGCGAAATCGTCGGGCTTTATCGCAAGATGCACATTCCGGACGACCCGGCCTACTACGAGAAGTTCTACTTTGCTCCCGGCGACCGCGGTTTCCCGGCGTTTGCCACGAAGGTAGGGTGCTTGGGCGTGCTTATCTGCTGGGATCAGTGGTATCCCGAGGCGGCGCGTCTGGTGGCCCTCGAGGGGGCCAGCGTCATCTTCTATCCGACGGCCATTGGCTGGCATCCGGAGGAAAAGGAGCGGTTCGGTGCCGCGCAACGCGACGCCTGGTGTACCGTGCAGCGCGGACACGCCATCGCCAACGGCGTGTACGTAGCGGCGATCAATCGTGTGGGTCATGAGAAGCTTGTCGGTGCCCCAGGCCAAGGAATTGAGTTCTGGGGGTCGTCATTCCTCTCGGATCCGTTTGGCGTGGTGCTGGCCGAGGCGGCAGTGGACCGAGAGGAAATCCTGTTCGGTGAGATTGATCTTGACCGCATCGAGGAAGTGCGGCGCAACTGGCCTTTCTTGCGGGACCGCCTCATCGATGCTTACACAAAACTTGACCAACGCTTTCTCGACCAGATGTAGCGCAGACTTGTTCTCTAAGTCTGCGGCTTTTTCGACCAAATGACCAAAG
>JALHUF010000065.1 GCA_022866195.1 Terriglobia bacterium | reverse complement strand
GGAACAGGGCGTACTGACCTGCCTGGATGGAGAAGAACTCCTCCGGGTAACGAATGTGGGCGCGCAGGTCCTTGGGCATGGCCGCGAGAGGCTCGAAGACCCCCGGGAACAGGCGCGAATAGGTCTGAATCAGGGGGTCTGTCGGGTCGGCAATGTAGAAATGTATCTGCCCGGTGTAAGCGTCGATGGTGGCCTTGACGGAATTCCGAATGTAGTTGCCGACGTCCGAGGTTGGATCGGAATAGGGATACGTGGCGGAGGTTGTGTAGCCGTCGAGTATCCAGTAGAGCGCGCCATCGTTCGCAATCACCATGTACGGGTCATGGTCGTAATGCAGGAAGGGCGTCAGGCGTTGCGCGCGCTCCAGGATACGCCGGTAGATCATCAGCCGGCTCTCGGGTTGGATATCGGAAGAAAGCAGGATTTTGATCTCGCCGAACCGGAGGGCAAACAGCAGCCGCTGCCAGAAGCTCCCCACAGGAATCCCCCCTGCGCCCTGGTAGCTGGTGTAAACGTTCTGATCGCCCGCGGGATAGTCGAACTCCCGGGCGCGGGTATGCACAAAGCAGTAATCATTGGTCAGCTCGCCGAAATAGATTTCCGGGCGGGTGACGCGGTCCGCGTGCGTCGAAGCCGGCGGGATGTCCCTGATGAACAGTTCCGGCAAACCCTCGCTGGTGGACTCATTCACCGGACCCAGGCAGAGTCCGTAGCCATGCGTGTAACTAAGGTGCTCGTTGATCCAGCTCCGGCTGGGGAGGCTCGCCGCAGAAAGCTCGCGCGGGGAGAGCGACACTTGGCGATAGACTCCGTCAATCCAGTAGCGGTCGTTATCCACGCGCTCGAAGTCGTAGTAGGTGCGGATTTCCTGGAGCTGGGCGAAGGTGGTGAGTAGCGGTTTGTGGTCCCACAGGCGGACGTTGCGGATGGTGGCTTCGTTGGCGCGGATGTCATCCAGCTTGAGGTCTTCGACAGCGGAGAATTCGCGCACCTCGAAACGGTCCAGGGCGTAGGCTCGGCGCGTGAATTCGATGGCCCGCGCAATATAGGGTGTTTCCTTGTCAATCTCGTTGGGGGTGACGATCAGCCGCTGAATGATTTCCGGATAAAGCTTCCCGCCCAGGAGCCCGAACGCCGCCAGTCCCGCCAAAGCCCAAAGCGCGGGCCGCAGGCGACCGCGCACGGCCCCGAGGAGAAAGACCAGGGCGGTGAGCAGGCAAAGGGCGAGCAAGATCCAAAGGGCGGGCAGCGTGGCATGCACGTCCGCGTAGCCGGCGCCGAAAATCACGCCGCGCTCGGAGTAAAGCAGCCCGTACATCCCCAGGCGCACGCGGTAGGCTGCCAGCAGCATGGTCAGCGCTCCCAGCACCATCAGGTGCGCGCGCGCTGTCGGCGCCAGGCTCGGCCCCTGCGGCGTCGCCCAGATTCCGCCTTCCAGGAAGTAAAGAAGAACTGCGGTGACCAGACAGACCACCAGGGTGATGAGCAGCAAGTAAAAGATGAACCAGCAGAAAGGCAGTTGAAAGATGTAGAAACTCAGGTCAATCCCGAACAGCGGGTCGGCTTGGCCCATCGGGACGGGATGCCGGGAGAGCAGGTATTCCTGCCAGTAGCCCATGGCCCAGTGGCCCAGAACGTAGCCGACCAGCAAGAGCCCCACCCAAAGGAGTCCGCGAAAGAGGGAACTGAAGCGATCGAGCGCCGGGAAGTCGAGAGTCTGGCCGTAAACCGGGTAGCGATAGCGATGCGCCAGCCAGTGCGCAATCAGCAGGTTCAGCCCGGCGACGATGAGGAATCCCATCCCGGCCAGACTGCTGAGGGCGATTTGCGCCTTGAGGATGGTGGTAAAGACGACGCGGAAACCTTCTTGCCCGAACCAGATCCAATCCACCAGCAAGTCCATGCCGCTGGAAAGGATGGGGGCGATGACCAACAAGAACAGAAGTAAGGATAGCAGATAGCGGGCACGGCGATCTTGGGTCACGGTGATCCTCCTGGCCTATCTTCACACACCCACGCGGGAGTGTCAAAACCCTGGCGGCGGGGAATGCCCTGGGAGAGTTCGCGCAGACCCACTGAGAAAGGGCAGCCCCAGGCACTACATTGGATTGCGGATGCTTCGAGAATAGACTAGCATCGAGTTCGAAGGAGAACCTCCAAGGCGGTTCGACCGCAGGGGGCAGCATAGCTGCGAAGGGAATTCATGAGCTTGACCCGAGAGGAAGTTCTGGCGGTCCTCGAGGAGAAGCGGGAGGCCATCCATCGTCTTGGCGTCCGACGGCTGGGCTTGTTCGGATCGATTGCGCGGGGCGACCCGACTCCCACGAGCGATCTGGACTTCCTGGTGGAATTTGACCACAAGTCTTTCGATTCCTACATGGATCTAAAGGAGCTATTGGAGGAGGTGTTCGCTTGCCGAGTGGACTTGGTCCTTGCGGACACACTCAAGCCACGTCTTCGGGAGAGCGTCCTGAAGGAGACGGTGCATGCCCCGGGACTATAAGGTTTAGCTCGACGACATCCTACAAGCCGTGCGCAAGATCAGACGTTACACCGCAGGAGCTGCGCTGAAGTCCCTGGCCGAGGACGAGAAGACGTTCGACGCCGTCGTCCGCAATCTGGAAATCATTGGAGAAGCAAGCAAGAAGATTCCGGATGAGATTCGTGCACAGCATGCAGACGTGGATTGGAAGAAAATCGCAAGCCTCCGGGATATCCTTATCCACGAATATTTCGGGATAGACCCGGAGATCATATGGTACGTGGTGCAAAACAAGCTGCCTGTACTCGAGCTCCGAATTGAAGCAATCCTTTCGGAATAACCTGCCAGCCTCCAGCTCACCGGTTCCAAGCGGTGGCAAGGAACGCAGAGCCGTGAACCACTCTGCCCTTGGCGCAGTCGATTGCGCGGCAGCGTAACCCGGGATGGGTGTGTCTGGAACGGTGTGTCCGCCTGCCGTCCGCAGCTTGTTCCCCCCATTTTCATAATGTAAGATGCCGCCTGAAGCTCATCAGGCGCGGACCAAGGTGTGCGTTCCCTCTGGAGGTGCGAACTTGGCAGAGACTCCGAACTACGACATCGTGGTTATTGGCAGCGGGCCGGGGGGCTATGTCGCGGCGATTCGTGCCGGACAACTGGGAATGAAAACCGCCCTCATTGAGAAGGACGATAAGTACGGCGGAACCTGCCTCCACGTCGGTTGCATTCCGACGAAGGCGCTGCTTTTGAACGCTGAAGTCTACGACTACTTTAAGAATGCCAAGGAATATGGAATCGTCTGCGCCGGTGTCAGCCTGGATTGGGCGGCGGTCCAGGCGCGCAAGGCCAAGATCGTGAAGAAGCTGGCCAAAGGCGTGGAATTCCTGTTGAAGAAGAACGGTGTGGAGCTCATTCAGGGGTTTGGACGACTGGCGGGCGCCGGGCGAGTCAGCGTGACGGACGCGCAAGGCCAAACGCGGGAGGTCGTGGCGAAGCACATCATCCTGGCCACGGGCTCGGAAGCCAAGCTGCTGCCGGGCATGGAGGCTGACGGCAAAACCATCCTGACCAACCGCGAAGTCCTGGACTTGGGCGAGATCCCGAGATCGCTGATCGTTATCGGCGCGGGCGCAGTGGGCGTGGAATTCGCTTCCATCTTCCACCGCTTCGGCACCGAGGTGACGGTGCTGGAGATGCTGCCGCGCGCCGTGCCACTCGAAGACGAGGAGATCTCGAGCGAGCTTGAGAAGGCGTTTCGCAAGCAAGGG
>JALHUF010000643.1 GCA_022866195.1 Terriglobia bacterium | reverse complement strand
GGCCGGGGGCTTCGACCACGCTTTTGTCACCATCATCGACACCCACGTCACCACGATCGTCTCGGCCATGATCCTGTTCACCTTCGGGACGGGTCCGATTCGAGGGTTCGCGGTCACCTTGACCATCGGCTTGTTGGCGAACCTGTTCACTTCGGTCTTTGTGTCGCGGACGATTTTCGATTACGTGCTCACCCAGCGGCAGAAGGGCGACGCGATCAGTATCTAGAAAACTGTGGAACTTCCGGACACTCTCCGGTGTCCATCTTGGTGGCAAGGGACAGAGTTGGCTCATGGCGTTCTTTGAGTTCTTTCACGAGCCCAAGATTGACTGGATGGGGAAGAAGTGGCACTTCATCACCCTATCCCTGATCTTGCTCGGGGCCGGATGGGTTTCCATTGCGGTTCGCCGGGGGTTTACCTACGGGATTGATTTCCGTGGGGGGACTCTGGTGTACGTGAAGTTCGCCCGACAACCCGACCTGGATGCCATCCGGAGCGAACTGCGGCGAGTAAACCTGGGCGGAGCTACCATCCAGCGGTTTGGCGCGGCCGCGGACAACGAGGTCATCGTGGGGCTGGAGGTGGGTGCGACGGCTTCCACTGAATCTCTGGATGCGGGGAAACGGGCCATCTTCACGGCCCTGGCGGGTCTTTATGGGGCCGGGCCGGTTGGGAAAGTCGATTTCAACAATGCCAGCCCGCAGGCCGTGGCTGAGCATCTGGTGGTTGCAGATCCGCTGCGGCTGGCTGCGAAGGGTCTGGACGAGGCGAGAGGAGGGTACCGCGAGCTGGCCCAGGCGATGGTCAACCTTCGGAACAGCCCACCCCCGGGCGGCCGAGGTGGGCTGATTGCCGATTTCCAGGACCTGCGCGGCGTGGCCGGGGTGACTCAAGCCGTGTTAGACGCCCTGGGGAAGGACTTCTACCTTTCCAGCTATGCCGTGCGGAACACGGAGATTGTTGGACCCAAGGTGGGGGGCGACCTGCGTCGCCAGGCGCTATATGTGACGCTGGCGGCTCTGGGTGCGATGCTGGTTTACATTTGGTTTCGATTTGAGCTAATCTATGGCGTGGCGGCGGTCATCGCCACCTTTCACGACGTTTTGATTACGCTCGGTGTCTTTTCTTTATTGCATAAGGAAATTTCGCTGACGGTCATCGCCGGCCTGCTCACCCTGGTGGGTTACACGATGAACGACACGATCGTGGTTTTCGACCGGATTCGAGAGAATGTGCGGCTGGCCAAGCGCGAGGACTTTGTCAGCCTCGTGAACCGGAGTATCAACCAGACGCTGAGCCGAACCATCCTGACCTCCGGGCTGACTTTCCTGGCCGTGCTCTCCTTGTACCTGTTCGGAGGGGAGGTCATCAACGGATTTGCATTGACCCTGGTGGTTGGGGTTATTATTGGTACGTACTCGTCGATTGCGATTGCCAGTCCGATCCTCGTGTACCTCCACGAGCGGGTGGGACAGAGGGGGCCTGGCGTGAAACCCCGCGCCTATGAACGCGAAACCGCAGGCGCCCGGCGCTAGTTGGCGGCGGCGGACTCGGGGGTGTGATACGGCAAGCCAAGGCAGGAGGTAGGATCGATGTTTGATGAGTTCTTGTTGGATTCCTCGCCGTCACGCGCGCCAGTCCTGACAGGCACCCACTGGGCCATCTGCTTCGCGGCGGGGGCCCTGGGCTTTCTGGCGGTTTTCTTTGGGCTACCCATAGTGTTTGTGCCCCCTGAGACCAACGTGCTCATCTTTCAATCCGTCGTCTTGGGTAGTTTCCTCTACACCCAGGCGTTGTTCCTTTGTTACATCTATGCAGATTCGAGGCGCTTGGGGCTCGGCGGCACATGGGTGTGGATGGGCTTGAGTTTTTTCCTGTGGGTTCTGGGATTCTTGTTCTACCTGGTCTACTCCGCGGCCAAGACGGATAACTGGAAGCGGGCCACCATCCCCATTGCTTACATTGTTGAGTGCATCCTCGTGGGCGTGACAATCCTGGTCCCGCTCATTTACACGGAAGCGCTTCCCAAGGCGCAGTTGATGACCTTCCTAGTGGCCCCGCCTCCGCCTCCGCCTCCTCCGCCTCCCCCCATGGCGGCGGCGCCGGTGAGGGCGGTACGCCGCGTGACCGCGGAGGACATCATGCGAGCGCCCACGGTCATCCCCAGGAGCATCAAGAAGGTAATTGACGAGCCGGAGCCGGTTCAGTCTACGGCGGTCGGGGTGGTCGGCGGGGTGCCGGGGGGCATGCCCGGAGGCTCGCCGGGTGGGGTGCTGGGCAGCATTATCAGCAGCGTGGCTGTGCCTCCGCCTCCGCCTCCGAAAGCCACCACACCTAAACGCATTCGCGTCGGCGGCCAGGTGGAAGCAGCCAAGCTCATCTTCCGGCCCACGCCTGAATATCCCCCGCTGGCCAAGATGGCTCGCATCCAGGGGACGGTACGGCTGGAAGCGATCATCAGCCGCGATGGAACAATTCAGGACTTGAAAGTGGTCAGCGGCCACCCGCTCCTGGTCAAGTCCGCTCTTGAGGCGGTGCAGCGCTGGCGCTATCAGCCCACGTTGTTGAACGGCGAGCCGGTAGAGGTGGTCACGGAAGTGGATGTGACCTTTACTCTGGCGGAATAGTTCTCTAAGCTTTTGGAAAATCTTCGAGGAGGAAACAGAAAATCATGCTAGGGGCAAAACTTATCACCCTGAGCTTGTGGTTGTTCCAGGAAGAAGCCGTTAGTTTCGACCCGATTAGCATGTGGCGAGCTATGGGTTGGCCCGCCCGGCTGGTCGTCGTTCTGATGTTTGTCATGTCGGCGTGGTCCATCGGCGTCATGATTGACCGCTGGATCGCGTTCCGGGCAGCCCGCAAGCAGTCGCGCCTCTTCGCTCCCGCCGTGGCGGGCGCGCTGAGGGAGGGCAAGATCGACGAGGCCATCGCGATTGCGGAGCAGAACAAGCGGAGCCACTTGGCAAAGGTGGTGATCGCCGGACTGCAGGAGTTTCAGGCGCACCAGATCTCGGCGGAAATCTCCGGGGAGACCATCGAGGCCTCGAAGCGCGCTCTGGAACGGGCGGCGGCAATCGTGCACGCCGAGCTGAAGCGGGGCGTTTCCAGCCTGGCGACGATCGGCTCCACTGCCCCCTTCGTCGGCTTGTTCGGGACCGTGCTGGGCATCATCAACGCGTTCCAAGGCATTCAGGCGCAGAAATCCACTGGCCTCGCGGCGGTGGCGGGCGGCATCGCGGAGGCGCTGGTAACGACCGCGGTCGGCCTCTTTGTCGCCGTGCTCTTTCGCATTGTGGTGCAAGACCGCATCTTGATGCTGGTGGTGCTCGGCTACGGCGTGACGGCGCTGACCACCTACCTGCGCTACGACACCATGCTGGTGTTTCGCATCGCGGGCTTTGTGGTGATGAACAT
>JALHUF010000642.1 GCA_022866195.1 Terriglobia bacterium | reverse complement strand
CGACCCGTCTCCTGAATCCGGCGTCAGTGCAGACTGTTTCCAGCGCCCCGCGCCTCACCGGGCTCAACGATATCCCCGCCTCGATTACGGTCCCTGCGCCTCCGGGAGGATTCCCTCAAACGTTCCCGTCGACCCTTGACTCAGGCGGTTTCGCCGTTGCCTGGGGATTGGACGACACAATCAAGACTCCCTACGCGTACATGCTCGACTTTTCCATCGCCCGCGAACTGCCCGGGAACTTCTCCATTGAGGCAGCTTATGTGGGCCGAATGGCACACCGGCTCCTGGTGCAAGAGGACCTCGCCATGCCACTGAACCTCGTGGACAAGGCATCGGGAATTGACTACTTCACAGCCGCCTCGCGCCTCTCGCAACTCGGCGACGCGGGCTATCGAACCCCGGATGTCACCGATTCCCTCGTCGGCTCAACCGCCGTTTATTGGGCCAACCTCTTCGGCCCCGGGCCCTACCCGCTGGCCGACGAAAGCCTAACTTTTTCGGCGGCCCAAGCTGCTTATGATCTCTTTGCCGACCCCATCAACGGCTTCTTGCACAACGAGACGACGGCCCTTTTTGTCCTGGATCTGTTCGGCTATCCTGTCACGCCGGTGACAGGCCTCAACTCGTTCTTCAACGCGCAGTACTCATCGCTCTATGCCTGGCGTTCGATCGGCAATTCGAACTATCACGCTTTCCAGCTCACGGTAAGGCGTCGGATGGCGCAGGGCGTGAGTTTCGATTTTAACTACACCCTCTCAAAATCTATCGATCTCTCCTCCGACGCCGAGCGAATCGGCCCGGAGGGCGGCCTGGGGGGCCAAATCATCAACTCTTGGGACCACAAGCAGCTTCGCAGCGTCTCCGACTTTGATACGACGCATCAGCTCAACTCGAACTGGATCGTCGAGCTGCCCTTCGGGCGCGGGAAGCCTTTGGGTCGCGACGCCCAAGGAGCGCTCGATGCCCTCATTGGAGGGTGGCAAGTGGGTGGCCTTTTCCGCTGGACAAGTGGTTTGCCGTTCGGCATCTTTAACGGCTTCACCTGGGCGACCAACTGGGACCTGTTTGGCTACGCAGTGCTCCTGGGGGCTCCTCCCGTGACCAAAACCACCAAGGGACCCAATGGGCCCAACGCATTTCCTGACCCGCGGGCGGCGTTTGACGCTTTTCGGTATGCCCGCCCGGGAGAATCGGGGATGCGGAATGTCCTGCGCGGCGACGGCTTCTTCAACATCGACATGGGACTGAGCAAGCGGTGGAAGATGCCCTACGCAGAGAACCACTCAGTCCAGTTCCGGTGGGAGGTCTTCAACATCACCAACTCGGTCCGCTTTGACGTGCGGTCGCACTGGTCCATGCTCGATCAGGCCCCCGAATTTGGAAATTACACCGGGCTTCTGACGAACCCGAGGGTCATGCAGTTCGCGCTACGCTACGAGTTCTAGAGCGAGGCTGAGCCGAATAACGGCTGGTCTGGCGGGTCAGTCGACAGGGGGTGATCGTTCGGATCGCCCCTTTTTATTTCGGGAAGGAAAACAGGCTTTGCGCCGAGTCGGGCAAATCAGCCGATTCCTGACGGGAAGCCGACTTTTTCATTCCCAATCCATTCTGTGTGCCCAGCACGTATCAGGTTCACATGAGCCTTTAGGGAAGTCCTCGTTTGTTGCCAGCCCAACTTCACGGTTGATGCAGCACGGAGAGGTTTTGCTGCAGACGGCACTTCTGGTAACTTTTCCGCTACTTGAACTGTCCCGGCTAGTCCTATCGCGTTGACTTAGCTACAAACGCGGCCTAAGATGGCACCCAACGGCTGGTTCCTCGCATGATTGGCAAGACCATTTCTCACTATCGCATTCTGGAGAAGTTGGGTGGCGGGGGTATGGGTGTTGTGTATAAGGCCGAAGACACCAAGCTCAAGCGCACCGTCGCCTTGAAGTTCCTGCCTGAAGAACTCTCTAAGGACCGACAGGCCCTGGAACGATTCCAGCGTGAAGCGCAGGCGGCGTCTGCCCTGAATCACCCCAATATCTGCACCATCCACGACATTGACGAACACGAAAGCCAGCCGTTCATCGCCATGGAGTTGCTGGAGGGGCAGACGCTGAAGCATTTGGTGGATGTAGGGGCGCGCGGCGCGCGCCCAACGGACCAGGGCGAACCCCGTTCGCCCCTACCAATCGACACCCTGCTCGACCTCGCCATTCAAATCGCGGATGCCCTGGATGCGGCCCACGCGAAAGGGATCATCCATCGAGACATCAAGCCGGCGAACATCTTCATCACCACGCGCGGACAGGCCAAGATTCTGGATTTCGGCTTGGCGAAATTGACGCCTTCTGTAGCGGCGGCGTCTCGCCGCCGAACCGGCGATGAGGACATCGCCGCTACAGCACCCACGGCGAGCTTGGACGAGGCGCACCTGACCAGCCCGGGCGCGGTGATGGGCACCGTCGCTTACATGTCGCCGGAGCAGGCTCTTGGCCGGGAACTCGACGCCCGCACCGATGTGTTCAGTTTCGGCGCCGTGCTTTACGAAATGGCTACTGGTTCAGTGCCATTCCAGGGCGACACCTCGGCGGCCATCTTCGATGGCATCCTCAACCGCACGCCGCCCGCTCCAACCAAGCTGAATCCCGAGATGCCCAGAGAACTGGAACTCATCATCAATCGTTGTCTGGAAAAGAAGAGAGAATCTCGTTATGTCTCGGCTGGAGCCCTGTTGGCTGACCTCAGGGACTTGAAGCGAGATAGCGATTCGCGACGGCTTGCAGCGGCAGGGCTGCTGCGCCAGCCAAGCCTCTTTCGCTCAAGACTGTTCCTTGTTCTGCTTCTAACCTTTCTGGTCGCTGTAGGTGCTGGCGCTTTTCTGTGGTGGCGACAATCCCGCCTCCTGTGGGCAAGAAACCAGGCAGTTCCTGAAGTTGAACGACTCCTGGAGCAAGCCCTGCTGGCTCACGACTGGTCAAAAGAACGAGACGCCACGCGAGTTGCTGAAAAAGCCTCGCGATACGCCCCCAATGACCCGCGCGTTCAGGAGGCCCTCGATTCATGTTCGAAGGTCCTGACTGTGCAGTCCGACCCGCCGGGCGCCGCAGTTCGCATCAAGCCTTACGACGACCAAAATGCCGAGTGGACATCTCTCGGTCAGACGCCCTCGCGGCAGATCAGACTGCCCTGGAGTTACTACGTCTGGAGATTCGAAAAAGCGGGCTACGAACCCGTCGAAGCCGTGTCCAGCGCTTGGAGTGGCGACGTATCGCGGAAACTTGATCCAGTCGGAGCGATTCCCCCCGGCATGGTGCGGGTTCCGGGAAGGAAGGTCGAAAAGCTTGGGGACTTTCCTGACTTCTTCATCGACAAGTACGAGGTCACGAACCGACGATTCAAGGAATTTGTTGACGCTGACGGTTACCGAAGTCCCAAGTATTGGAGGCAGGAGTTCGTTCGAGACGGCAAAGTCCTCACCTGGGAAGAGGCCATGACCCATTTCCGTGACAGCACGGGGCGACCGGGGCCTGCCACCTGGATGGCAGGAGATTTTCCAGAAGGTAAGGACGACTATCCCGTTTCCGGCGTGAGCTGGTATGAAGCGGCCGCCTATGCTGCGTTTGCGGGGAAGAGCCTGCCCACCAAGGATCACTGGGCGCTGGCCGCTGGTCTCGATATGGACCAATACTCCTATAGTTTTCCGGCCATGATTTACACCTTCAGTAATTTTCGCGGCGACGGTCCAGCCCCGGTAGGAAGGCACAAGGGCATGAATGCGTTCGGGGCCGTGGATATGGCAGGAAACGTTAGAGAATGGTGCTGGAACCAGTCACAGGACGGCAGGTTCATCCGCGGCGGAGCCTGGGACGACGCGGTCTATATGTACGGATACGAGAGCCAGCAGCCACCCTGGGATAGATCACCCAGGAACGGCTTCCGGTGTGCGCTCTATCTTGATCGGGACAAGATCCCTCCGGCAGCTTTTGAGCCCAAGGGGCTGGAGAATCCACCTGACTATAGAAACGCAAGGCCAGTTTCCGATTCTTCCTTTGAGATTTACAGGGCCCAATTTGAATACGACCGCAAGGAGTTGAAGCCCGTCGTCGAGGAGCGGGACGAGAGCTCAAAGGATTGGATCCGGGAAAAAGTCACGTTCGATGCTGCCTACAGTGGCGAACGAGTGATTGCCCATATCTATCTACCTCGGAAGACAAGCGGGCCCTATCAGTCCGTCGTCTACTTTCCGGGAAGCGAGGCAATTGGTGGAAAACCCTCCAGCCAGGGACT
>JALHUF010000641.1 GCA_022866195.1 Terriglobia bacterium | reverse complement strand
CTGAGTGGCGGCGAAAAGCAGCGGGTGGCGCTGGCGCGAGCCCTGGTGCTGGAGCCCGCGGTGCTGCTGCTCGATGAGCCGCTCGCCGCGCTCGACGAGAAGCTGCGCAAGCAGATGCAGGTGGAGTTGAAACGCCTGCGCGAGCGCTTGGGGATTACCTTCCTCTTCGTCACCCACGATCAGCAGGAAGCCTTGGTCATGTCGGACCGCGTCGCCGTCATTAACCGCGGGCGCCTCGAACAAGTGGGAAGCGGCGAGGAGATCTACGAGAGCCCGCGCACCCGCTTTGTGGCTGAATTTATGGGTATCGAGAACTTCTTCGAGGTCACGGCGGCGGGAAAGTCCGGCGAGTGGATTCGCTTTGAAGGGCCGGCAGGCGTCGCGCTCTGGGCGAAGGATGCTGGTGGCGTGGCCGAAGGGTCACCGGCCACGCTCGCGGTGCGCCCCGAGGCCGTGGGTTTGTCGCTGGCGCGCCCCGAGCCGGCACCGCGGAACCTCCTGGCGGGGGAAGTAATCGAGGTCATCTACGAAGGAGGCAGCCGGCGCTGGGCAGTGCAGGTGGCGAGCGGGCAACGCTTGGTCGTACGCGAGTCCAATTCGGGGAATGACTGGCCGGCGGAGAGAAACCTGCGGGGAGCCAAAGTCTACCTTTCCTGGGAACCGGAAAGGACTCTGGTCTATGCCGGGTCGCGGGCGAGAGCCGGCGAGCGAGGCGATGTAGCTTGCGGGACTCCGGGGGCGATAGGCACTAGCTCCACATAGCGCGCCGGCGTATGATGAGTGAAACGGGAGCGCGGCGATTCACTCAGAACCAGGCCTAAGCATTGGGGTGATTCATGGGAGACAGAAAATACCGGCAACGGGGCTACCAGGACTCGGGCCGTGAAGAGCGGAAAGAGCGGCCGGCTAAGCGGCCGGAGACGTTCGGCCCGCGTACTCCGGCCATGCCCGGCAAGCGCGAGGTCGTGCGCTGCGCTTCTTGCGCCACCCTCCTTCCGCCTGGCCTGGATTTGACGGGCCAGTGCCTGCGGTGCGGCTTTGAGCTGCGGAGCTGCAAGCAGTGTGTTTACTTCGACACCTCGGCGCGCTTCGAGTGCACGCAGCCGATCAAAGAGCGCATCAGGAGGAAGGACGCCAGGAACGAATGTCCCTTCTATGCCATCCGCACCACGGTAGAACGGGAGACCTCCACCTCCAAACCCCTCGATGCCCGGAGTGCTTTCGAGAGCCTCTTCAAGAAGTAGCAAATCCGTGATAGGCCGTTCTTCCCGAGAAGAAAAGTAGGGACAGTGGGTGCGGGACAAAGTGTCGCTGGCGAGTTTCCTCGCAGTGATTCCGCCATTCCCATTCAACCCCGAATGGCAACCGTTCGCCGCCTCATACTCCCCTTTCGAGGCTGCATCCTTGCTCCTTGCCTTTCAGCCTGGCTAAGATGCTTTGCGTCGGGCAGCGGCTTTCCATTTTGGGTCTAGACGATTTGTTTTCGCCGCGCTTGATTCCATTTGAGGCCACGAAGCGGACGCGCGCCTCATCTTCGTCCTAGTACCGCCATCATCGGGGGAAACCATGGGTACGCTGACTGTTGTTGAAAGGTCGAAAACTCGCCGGGAATCTGAATTCAAAATCCTGCAACCCAAGACCACTTTTGCGGGCTCGCCGATCAAGCCCCTAGTCAAGGGTTTGCCGAAGACGACCGAGTCGCTCTGTCCGGAATGCCTCCAGGTGATCAGCGCGCGCCTGTTTGAGGAAAACGGCGCGGTGTACATGGAGAAGACCTGTGCGGCGCACGGCTACTTCCGCGACCTGATCTACTCCGACGTGAAGCTCTATCTGAAGATGGAGCAGTTCGAGTTCGGCGACAACCGGGGCCTGGAGAACCCACAGTTCCCGAATGCCGCCAAGTGCCCCGACGATTGCGGCATGTGCTCCTTGCACACTTCCCACACGGTTCTTTCCAATGTGGACCTGACGAACCGCTGCAACCTCACCTGCCCGGTGTGCTTTGCCAATGCCAACGTGCAGGGCTACCTCTACGAACCGTCGTTCGAGCAGGTGCGCGGCATGCTGAAGACCCTGCGCGACCAGCGTCCGGTGCCGAACCGCGTGGTGCAATTCTCCGGCGGTGAGCCCACGCTCTATCCACGCTTCCACGACATCATGCGCCTGGCCACCGAGATGGGTTTCACCCACATCCAATGCGCCACGAACGGCATCCTGTTCGCCGACATGGAGTTCGCCCAGAAGGCCAAGGAAGCCGGCCTGCATACGCTCTATTTCCAATTCGACGGCGTCTCGGACGACGTTTACCTGCGCACGCGCGGCCAGAAGCTGCTCGAGACGAAGCTCACGGTGATTGAGAACTGCCGCCAGGCGGGTCTGAAGATTATCTTCGTCCCCACCATCGTCAAGGGCGTGAACGATCACGAGATCGGCGCCATGATTCGCCTGGCCATCGACAATGTGGATTGCGTCAGCGGCTTCAGCTTCCAGCCCGTCTGCTTCACCGGCCGCATCAACCGCCACGAACTCTTGAGTAAGCGCTTCACGCAGTCCGACCTGGCGCACGCCGTCGCCGACCAGACCGGCCTCACCGACAAGTACGACGACTGGTTCCCGCTCTCTTGCACTTCGCCGTTCTCGAAGCTGCTCACCGGGCTGCAAAACTACAATCGGCCGAACCTCACGTCGCATCCGCACTGCGCCATCGGGACTTATCTCTACGTGGATCCCGTGTCGAAGAAGGCGGTGCCCATCACCAAATTCTTCGATATGCCGGGCATGCTGCGGGATATCGACATGCTGGCGCGTGACGCGGCGGGCGCCAAGATCAAACTCTTCACCAAGATCAACGCCTGGCAGAAGCTCCGCAAGCGCTTCAAGCCGGAATTCGCGCCGCCCGGCTTGACCTTCGAGCGCTTCCTCCAGACCCTTCAGGGTATGACCGACCATAGCTACGGCCGCGGTAAGGGTGACGGCTCGTTTACCTATAAGACGCTGCTCGTCGCCGGCATGCACTTCATGGACGCCTACAATTACGACATCGAACGCGTCAAACGCTGCGTCATCCACTACCCGACGCCCGGTGGCATGGTCTATCCCTTCTGCACCTACAACTCCGGCCCCTGTTTCCGCGACAAGACGGAGCGCGAATTCTCCACCCCCCTCGACCTCAAGGCTGCCAACAAGCAAACCGGCAACGGCCTCGTGAACGTGACGTAGCGGCGGCCATTAGGCTGGCAGGTAGGGGCAGGCCTCGCGCCTGCCCTTCTTGTTTGTAGCGCAACTCCCGCTTTCTGGAGTTGCGGCATTTCCAGACCGTGCCAAAAGATCTTGAAAAGCCGCAGTCCCGCAAAGCGGGACTGCGCTACGCAATCCGGCGCCTGCCTCCGCGAGAAGTAGAGACGTTCCGGTGGAACGTCTAATCATGAGACGCCTCACCGGGGGGTCTCCACAAATCGGCGGTCACAGACTGCCGCTACAGCAAAGCACAAATCCAAAATCCCAAATCCAAAATCAAAAATCGGGTGCCGGGCTGTGGCATAATCGGGGCGCTTGAGGCGGGACTTCTAGAACCACGTGAAAAGGGAGGGAAAGGCTATGACTTCACGGCGCGCATTTCTAGGCACAATGGGGGCGGCGATAGTGGGCGCGAAATTCGCGCGAGCCGGGGCGGCGGCACTCAACTGGGCTGCGGGGGCGCCGGCGCCTGGTCGGCAATTCACGGGGCCGTTCGGCATTCAGCTTTACAGCCTGCGCCACCAGCTCGACAAAGACATGCCGGGCACGCTCAACTACATCCGCGAGGTGGGCTACACGGACGTGGAAACAGCGGGCTTCTACCGCCTGAGCGCGGCGGACTTCAAGAAGGAACTGGACAAAGCCGGACTGAAAGCCACCGGCATGCACGCGGGCGACGACAACCGCTTCCGCACCCGGCTCGATGAGATCATCGCCGAGGCCAAGGTGTTCAAGGCCGACTATGTCACCTGCCCCTGGGTGCAAGAAGAGCACCGCAAGGACGCGGAAGGCTGCAAGCGCGTCGCGGCGGAGTTTAACGAATGGGGCAAGAAGCTCCAGGCGGCGGGCTTCCGCTTCGCCTTCCACAACCACGACATGGAGTTCAAGCCGCTCGGCAACACCACGCCGATGGACATCCTGATTCAGGAAACCGATCCGAAGCTGGTGGACTTCGAGCTGGACCTCTTCTTTGTGAAGAAAGTCGGACTCACACCGGCGAATTATCTGAAGAAGTACCCCGGCCGATTCAAGCTGGTTCATTTGAAAGATATCTCGAAGAGCACGCCGACGGGCTTCGCCGAAGCAGCGGACGACGCCTGCGTGCCGATTGGCGAGGGCCAGATTGATTGGCCGAAGACGCTGGGGGCAGCAGCGGATATCGGCGTGAAGTACTACTACGTCGAGGACGAAAGCCCGACCTCCCAGGAGAATATCCGCAAGACGATCCAGTACCTCAAGACGGTGAGGTTCTGAGCCCGGGTGAGCGGTCTTCATACTGTGGGTCCTTGTCACGCCGAAAGTCCCGCGACAAGTCAGAGAGCAGATTTGTCGCGACTACGCGCCCATGGCACAAAAGGCGTGCCGTGGCTACTCCTGCTCTTGATGGTGACTACCAAAGCCGGAGGAACACGCTATGAATCGCAGTCTGCTTACTGAAGCGGGAAGAGGGAGATGGCGCTGGAGTGGGGTTCTGATTTCGCTGCTGCTATTCGGCGCGGTGCCGGAGGCGGCAGCCGCGGGCAAAGCGAAGGTGCCTGCCGGCCCCTTGATCTGCGTTTGGGAGCACGATGCCAAGGTGGACATCGCCCCCATCGTGCGCGAGCTCGGCTTCAACACCTTGTGGGCACATGAGCCACCTTACAACGGCAAGATGGAGTGGAAAGACACGATGATGTTTCGGGCGCTCGAAATTCCCGGCCTCAAGTACGTTCTGGGGAAGATCGACCGGAAGCAGTGGGGATGGTCGTACGAGGCCTGCCTGAAACACGCGGAATGGATTGCCAAGCTTTCCCTGGAACATAAGGAGATCATCGGCCTTTATTTGAACGACTACTGGGGCGAGATTCAAGAGGGCGGGAAGACCCGGCAACAGTGGGACGAGATTACCGCGCGGGCGCGAGCGATCAATCCCGCGCTGCCCATCTGGGCGCCGCTTTATCCCGAAAACGGCGATTTGGACAAGCCGTGGGATTTCGACCACGACGCCATCATGTTCAACATCTGGGATGACCGCGAGGTGCGGAAGCTGGAGGAATACCTTACAAGAGCCGAGCAGAAACATCCCGGCACGCCCATCGTCACGGGACTGTACTTGAACAGCGGACGCGCGAAAGAGGAGTCGTGGCTGAGCGAAAGTGATTTCAAGTACATCCTGGGGGTGTATGTGAAACACCTCAACGCGGGCAAGACCACCGGGATTCGCTTTTTCCGCGCCGGGCAGTTCGTCGCACGCCCGCAGTATGTGCAGTGGGCGAAAGAGGTCCTGGCGGGATTGAAAAAGCCCGCGGCCGCGGCGCGGAAGTGAATGTTGGCGCCGGGGCTGCGCTATGCTCCGCGGGTTGTCTCCGCGTGAGTGGGAGTGAGCTCATGTCCGGTCAGCAATCCATCGTTCCTGTCGAGCGCATCGAGCGTGCGATCCTGCTGATTTGTGGTCAGAAGGTAATGCTCAGCACCCATCTGGCAGAGCTCTACGGAGTTGAAGCCCGTGTTTTAGTCCAGGCCGTCAAACGCAATGTCGAGCGATTCCCTGACGATTTCATGTTCCAGCTGACCAGGGCCGAATTCGCAGACTTGAAATCACAAATTGTGATTTCAAGTTGGGGAGGAATTCGTCGTGCCCCTCCCTACGCTTTCACTGAGCAGGGTGTCGCCATGCTGTCGAGCGTGCTTAGGAGCCGCAGGGCAGTCCAAGTTAACATCGAAATCATGCGGGCTTATGTCCGGCTGCGACGCATGCTGGCGTCGCATGCCCAACTGGCGGGCAAGCTGGCCGCGATGGAGAAGAAATACGACGCCCAGTTCAAGGTCGTCTTCGAGGCACTGCGGCAGCTCATGGCGCCACCTGAGCCCAAGCGCCGGAGAATCGGGTTCCAGAGCGAGCCAGCAACGTAGCACGGGTGGGCTGACTCGGCCCGCGGGACTTCTGCGGAGGAGTAGGATTCATGTCCGACATCTACGCCAGTGTTGATCTGGGCGGCACGAACATCGCCGGTATATTTGCCGGTGGGGACGGCCGCGTCGTGTGCGAGAGGAAGGTCCCGACCCAGTCGCACGAGGGGCCGGAAGCGGTGCTGAATCGCGTCGCCCAGTTGGTCAACGGACTCGCCAACGAGTCTGGCGCCCGGCCCGTGGCGCTGGGCATGGGTGTGCCGGGGCTGGCCGACCTGCAGAGGGGTGTGACCAAGTTCCTGCCGAACCTGCCCACGCAATGGCGCGACGTGCCGGTGCGAGACGTCTTATCACCCCAGGTGGGCT
>JALHUF010000064.1 GCA_022866195.1 Terriglobia bacterium | reverse complement strand
GGGACTGGCGCGGCTTCAAGACTATCTCCGACGCCACGACTACGCCGACCCTGACCGGCGAGGATGCCTTCGGGTTGGAAGAGGGCTTCCAGGACTTGATTGACAACCGGGCGGTGGACATTATCCAGCCAGACCCGGAAACTTCGGGCGCGCTGCGGGAGACCAAAAGGATCGCGGACTACGCCGACCTGCACGGCATTTACACGGTCCTGCACTTCGCCGGCTCGCCGGTGGGCTGCATGGCGGCCGTGCACCTGGCTGCCACACTGCGCAACTTCATTGTCATGGAAAACCACGCCGTGGACATGCCCTGGTGGCAGGACCTGGTGACTGGCGTGCCGAAGCCCATCATCCAGAACGGTCACATCACGGTGCCGGACACCCCGGGCCTTGGCGTCGAGCTTAACGAAGCGGTAGTCAAGGAGCACTTGCGGTACCCGGGTTATTTCGAGCCCACGCCGATGTACGACGACTTCATCGTATCCGGATTCCGGAGGGTCGGCCCCTGGCCGCACTACGACGAAGACGGGAAGTGCGTCAACGCCGTGACCTATTAAGGAATCGGGCATGACGAAACTCGCAATGGCACTACTGGTCGCGGCGTCCCTGTTCGCTGCCGAAAGGGCGGTCGAGCCGACGTTCTTGCATCGCTACGTTCCGGACCTCGCCGCCAAACCCGCTGACGTCAGCACCGATACTTGCCACTACACACCTATTTTTGGCGCCAGCGATTCGCTGACGAGCATCGTGAAGGGAGTGGCGCGGTACGGGGAAATGCTGGTCGCTGCGCAGGGAGCCTGCGCTAGGGTCACCTATCCCGCCGAGGAACAGGTTTATGTCATTCTGGAAGGGACCGGAGTTCTCAGCTACGGCCCTGAGAGGGTCCCCATCCGCACGAACGACTTCGTGTATCTGCCCGCGGGAGTTAAGCACGGTGTGTCCAACCCTTCCGACAGGCCGTGTCGCGTGCTGGTCATGGGCTTCAAGATTCCCGCGGGCACGAAAACCACCCCGCCGCCGAGACTACTGTTAGCCAACCTGGACGACGTCAAGAAACAAACCGTGGAAGGCCATCCGCCCTCAGTCCTCTATCAGCTCATGATGGGCGACAGAAGAAGCACGCGCGACAAGCTTGCCGCGGGGTACACGCTGACCAGCCTTTTCATCATGGAATTTGCGCCGGGAGGCACCAACTTCCCCCACCATCATGAAACCGAAGAGGAGATCTACCTCGTGTTGGAGGGGCGCGGGGAAATGGTGGCAGGAGGCGGAATGGACGGCGTCGAGGGCCGGCACCCGGCCCAGGCCGGCGACGCCTACTTTTTCCGCTTGAATTGCACGGTCGGTTTCTACAACAGCCGCGAGCCAGGCGCCAAAGCCCGCATCTTGGCCGTTCGCTCGTTGTTTCCAGGCGCTGAACGTTGAATCCTTGCGGCCACAGGAACCTCTAGCGCAGACCCGCTTCTCGAGTCTGCGGCTCTTCCGATTGGACGGCGCGGACCAAGACCGCTGGCCCTCGTTACCTATCCGGTCAAGTCAGGTGGACACGATGATGAAGAAACCAATCACACGGCAGACAGACCGCCGCAGCATCCTCAAATCTTCCCTCGCCACTCTGGGCGGAGCACTCTGGGCAAGCGAGGCGGGAGAAGCGGCGCTGCAAAACGTCAACACGCGGTCGCTTCCCTCCGACTTGAAAATCACGGACCTGCGCGTGGCGGTCGTCAGGGCGCCGATGCTGTGCCCCATTATCCGCCTGGATACCAACCAGGGGATCTACGGCCTGGGCGAGGTGCGCGACGGCGCCAGTCCTACCTACGCTCTGCTGCTTAAGAGCCGCCTGCTGGGCGAGAATCCCTGTAACGTGGACCGGCTCTTTCGCCGCATCAAGCAATTCGGCGGACACGCGCGGCAAGGTGGCGGCGTGAGCGGCATCGAGATGGCGCTGTGGGACCTGGCCGGCAAGGTCTACAACGTCCCGGTCTACCAGATGCTCGGCGGGAAGTTCCGCGAAAGGATTCGTGTCTACGCGGATACGGACGAGTCTCATGATCCGAAGGTGTACGGCGAGCGGCTGAAGAAGCGCATGGAGCAGGGCTTCACGTTCCTCAAGATGGACCTAGGGATTGACTTGGTGGAAGACACTTCTGGGACCGTCAGCCGGCCGCTGGGAACCAAGCAGAAGGACGTGCCCTTCACCCCGCACATGTTCACGGGCGCCGAACTCACCGACAAGGGCATCGCCCTGATGGCCGACTACGTGGCGCAGGTGCGCGAGATCGTGGGAATGGACATCCCGCTGGCCGCCGACCACTTCGGCCACATTGGAGTGAATTCCTGCATCCGGCTGGGCCGCGCGCTCGAAAAACACAGCCTGGCATGGCTGGAGGATATGATCCCCTGGCAATACACCGATCTGTGGAAGCAGATTACGGACGCCATCGACGTGCCCACGCTGACCGGCGAGGACATCTACCTCAAGGAGTCCTTCATCGAGCTGTGCCGTCAGCACGCGGTGGACATGATTCACCCGGACCTCGCGACAGCCGGAGGGATTTGGGAGACCAAGAAAATCGGGGATGCCGCGCAAGAATACGGGGTGCCGATGGCCATGCACTTTGCCGGGACACCGGTCTCCTGCATGGCCAACGTGCACTGCGCGGCGGCCACGGAGAATTTCCTCGTGCTGGAGAACCACGCCGTCGATTTGGCGTGGTGGGACGACCTGGTAGAGGGCGTCGAGAAGCCCATTGTCAACCGTGGGTACATCAAAGTCCCCGAGAAGCCAGGTCTTGGAATCACGCT
>JALHUF010000640.1 GCA_022866195.1 Terriglobia bacterium | reverse complement strand
GTCTCTGTAATAATTGAGGAAATCGACGTTGAGATAAATCGCCTTGCCCCGTCCGAATGGACGGACTGTAACCGATTCGGTGCGCGGGCCACCGAAGAGTTCAGCAAGCAGCGGTTTCGAAAGTCGCCTGCTGTGCTCGTCGAAAGCTCCAGGGGCGCCGTCGGCGATCAGTACGCCGCCTTGGGCCACGAACTCGCGCATCGCCTTCGCTTCGGCCTCCGATACGGCACTCGAGTGCGGCAGGATCAACACTTGGTAACCGCGCCGCAGCAACTCCCCCTGCTCAATCTGATCGGAGGCGACAAAGTTATATTGTCGGCCCAGGTCCTCGATCAGGCGGCAATAAGACTCGCGCAGCCACCGAAAGTTGCTGTCTTCCTCATCAGAGCTTGCGGTGCGGTCCACCCATGCTTCACCTTTGGGCCGCTGCTGGAGCATCCATTCGGTGCGCAGGCTGGGTTGGGAATAATGGATGGCGATGGGCTCGGATTGCCTTTCGCTATTGATCAGGAACGCCCCGATGCCGCTCCGGATCTCGTTGTAGTATGGCGCTGCCTCCAGCCCCCGAGGGCCTACCGTCCCATCTTTCAGGACGTATTCGAACTTGTCATCCCAGATGATCAGGCCACGGTTTCCGTGCAGCAGTTCATACCAAACCCGATGCTTCTCCCACGGACCGTGTGCGAAGCCCGTTGTCATAACCACCATTTTCGGATTGAGTGAGCGAATAATCTCAATGTTGGCCGCGTAGTCGTAAGGTTCTATGGCGTCGAGAACTTTCGTCAAGCGGGCATAGTCGTATCCACCCCAGCCGGGCAACTGCGCTCCCTCGATGGCGACGTAGGCTTCCGGGTCCACTGAGTGAACGGCGTCCACACCCATCTGGAGAGCCCGGGTATATGAAATATCCATCCACTCTTTGAAGTCAGCCCAGGAGGAGAAGTTGTCGTCAGCGCGTTTCATGGCCTCGTTGGTGGTCAGGGGAGTGACGAGATCCCAGCGGGCAAAGCTTGTGCCCCACTGCTGGTTCAGAGCAGTCAATGTGCCGTACCGCTCCTTCAGCCAAGTTCGCATTCCCACCAGCGACTGGTCGGAGAAATCGAAATCCCAGAACGCCGCCAGGTCTGCAATTCCCGACTCGTCCCCCAGGTTGTAGAAAAGCGGTCGGTACGGGGAATTGATGCGGGCACACTCGACCAACCGGGCTTGGATTTTGTTGAGCCAGTCAGGATCGGCCAAGCTCGGCTGGCGTTTGAAGGCCTCTCTGCTCGAGGGGTCCTTCTTGTAGAGTTCTTTGGCATCGAGGAATTTCCAGTGCACGGGCCGGTCCGGGAACCAGCGGTGATACTCTGAGTAAAAGTCGGTCGCAATATTCTCCGCGTACCAGCGCATGTCATTCTTCAGAAGGTCGTCGGGCGGGGTGTTGGCCTTGCCGCTGTGCATGGCGGCGTTGATCCCCAACGTCTTCAAGAGGGCGTAATGCTCGGCAGTGTGGTCCTGCCACATGATGAATGCGTAGTCCCACCACGTGCGATCCGGAGGGGAGGCAAGGAAAGAAATCTGCGCATCCTCTTCCCGGTGGCCTCGGGTGCCCCGTTTATTGACGCCCTCGAAGGAGAAATGCACACTCAATTCGTTCCGCATCGCGACCGCACGCCGGAGATCGAGCTGGAAGCCCACCTCGGATTCATCAATGAGTTCAAAGGGGATCTTACGATCTTCGACGATGCGCCCATAAATGTCGGTCCACTTGATGGAGAGTATGCCCTTCCCGGTGGCCAGCGAACCGGTGCGATAGACAACCCGTACCGGCGCAGCGCGCTCCAGAGCTGGAGAAGGCAAAATGATTTCTCCCCCAAAGCCGAGGCTTTCGGCAAACACGACGATCAGGCCAAGGAACATTCCAATCCGCATGGCTTTCCATTCGAGACGTTTTGCGGGCATCAAAGAGTACCTCCGTAGAATGGTCACGCTTCCTCAGGCAAATGCTCTCACTGCTTCGGCGGTTTCTGGTTTGTTTCGAGCTTTCGACTTTCAATCCTCTGCAGATTTTCACGGAAATCAGCGCGGTCCGGGGCCAGGCGAACCGCCGCTTCATATTCTTGTAGGGCTTTCTCTTCCTGACCCAGCCCCACGTAGATGTTGCCCAACAGATTGCGGAGCTCCGAATTGCCGGGGCGGGTGGATTTGATTTTTTCCGCATAGGCGCGCGCCCGTTCAAACTCGCTAAGCCGGTACCAGTAAGTGGCCATCAAATAGTTGCCCACCACAGAATCCGCATCGATCTCTTCCATCTTGACGAGATGCTGACGCGCGAGTTCCAGGTCTCCGGAAGAAAGAAACATCTCCGCCAAGTACCCATGCGCGTCCCATTGATTCGGATCTATTTGTAAGGCCTGCTCGAACAAGGTTTGTGCCCCAGCGGTATTCTTCTGATCAAGCTGCATCTCTCCCTGATAGATGAGCCTTTCGAGCGCCCAGTTCCGATCCTCCTTTTTTTGTTCGGCCGAAGTTATTTCCTGAAACTTCTTCAAGTACTCGTCCCCCTTGGCTCGATCTCCCTTCTGCTGGTAGGCGCGCCCCAAGACATTGTAGATTTGGGGGAAATCGGAGCCCGAAGGTTCCGCGCGTTTTAGATATTGGATTGCCTCTTCGACCTCACCGCTTGCCAAGCATACGACCCCCAACCTGTAAAAATACTCGGGATTGGTTCCATTTTGCCTTACAGCCTCCAGCAGAGCCTGCTTGGAAGCATCGAGTTCATTGCGTTGATACAGGATTTTGCCCAGTTCGAAGTAAGCTACGGGGTTGACGGTTGATTTTTCGATGCTCTTTTTGAGAGATTCCAAAGCAAGATCAGCCTGCCCCCTCAGGGCGTAAACTTGGCCTCTGTTGAGATCAATGTCGGGATCACCAGGGGTTCGCTCACTTAAGAGCCCAAGAATTGTTAGGGCCTCCTCGCTTTTTTCCAGGCGATAGTAAACGTCCGCAAGGAGCTTCAACCAGACTGGGGGCAGTTGTTCCGCGGTGCCCCGGTTCTCAAAGATGGCCAGGGCAGCGACGGCGGAGGCTTTTTGCTTTATGCGGCAGTACACATCTGCCTGGAACACATGGTATTCGGGCCGATCCGGCGCCAGGCGAACGGCTTCGCGTGCCTCTGACGCGGCAGCGCTCAGCCGCCCCGCTCCTGCCAGTGCCAGGCCCGAATAAAAGTAAGGACGGGGATCCTGGGGAGCCGTCTGCTTACAACGATTGAAGGCAGCTACCGCCTCAATGAAATGGGCCTCCGAGAGAAGCTTGATTCCCTCTTCCAGCACCTCTTCTGCCTGCACGTCATTCGCCTGAGGCGCGCCAGAGGAGATTAGCGCTCCGCAGAGGCTTAGAAGAGCACCCAAGGTGAAAAGACTGAGTTTCAGCGGCGCTCGATCCAGCAAGGGGCTGCAGCTCGACAAACAGAAAAGCCTCGAGGCCCCCTGCCACTTCTGAGCGACAGGGGGCCTCGAATCGGATCGCACAGGCTGCTACCAGTCTATCCGCAACGAGAATTGAACGATGCGAGGCTCGTTTGCCTGGCAGCACAGATTTTGCAGGCCGGTAGTCCCGTCCGGCGAGT
>JALHUF010000639.1 GCA_022866195.1 Terriglobia bacterium | reverse complement strand
CGCTGGCCGCGTCCACTTACACCCACTTCACCTCGCCCATCCGGCGCTATCCCGACCTCCTCGTGCACCGAATTCTCAAGGCTGTGTTAGAGAAAGAAGGTGGCAGCGCGCGCGTAGAGGCGGCTTCAGCCCGGCATCGTCCCGCAGGGGAGGGCCTTCCCAGCCTTCCCGCGCCCGTCCCTCCCGGCGCCTGGTCGCGCCGCCGCGTGTCAGTCTTGCCGCGGACCAAGAGGTCTTCTTGCCGGGCGGAGCCAGGCTGCATGCGCCGGAGCTTCGTGCTCTGGCCGTCGAGACTTCGGAGGCCGAACGCCGCGCCGCCGATGCCGAACGCGACCTGATGGAATGGAAAAAGGTCTCCTTCATGGCCCAGCGCGTGGGTGATGAGTTTGACGCGCTCATCATCAGCTTGACGAAGCACGGCTTTTTCGTCGAACTGACGGACTTGTTTGTGGAAGGATTTGTGCCGCTCGAGAGCTTTGACGACGACCGCTACGTGTATCGCGAAAAGCTGCGGGCTATCGTGGGCCAGCACACCAAGAAGACCTACCAGTTGGGCGGCCGCGTCCGCGTGCGCCTGGACCGCATCGACCGCTCCGGCAACAAGCTGGAGTTTTCGGTTGTGGCTTGAATCTTGTTCCTATCCGCAAGACGAGGAGAGTTGGGAGAGGCGAAAGATCCCGACTACCAGGCCACAATGTTGAACTGCATCATTACCCGACCCAGAGTGAGCAGATCGCCGTCCCTGAGCTCCTGGCGGCCCGTCACGGGCTGGCCGTTGACGAAGGTTTTCTTGGCCGTGGTGCTCAAGAAGTAGCTTTCACCCTGTTTATTGATGATGGCGGCCATCTTGGGCGCAAACCAGCCCTTCAGCCTCACGGCGGCGCCCGCCGACTTACCAATAATCGAGGTGGGGGAGACCAGAACGTACTCCGTGGCCGTAGTCTTCCCCCGGAGGACGATCAACTTCCCCACCTTCTTTGCCTGCGGGGCAGCCGCGCGTCCGGGCGCGAATTTCTCTTGTAGCTCGCGGCGCAGTTTCGTATCCAGGATCATGGTGCCGTCCAGCTTGGCAACTCCCGGACCGGCGGGTGGGGGTGCCGCCGCGGAAACTCCCCCCGCGGCCTCTCCCGGACGCTCCAGCAAGAAGCGGATGGTGTGCTTCCCCACGGCAATCGAGTCGCCCGCGGAGAGCGGCGCTTGGGTGATTCGGTTGCCGTTAAGAAATGTGCCGTTAAGACTGCCGAGGTCTTGAACGTAGTAGACGCCGTCTTGCCAGAAGATTCTGGCGTGACTGTATGAGACCGCAGGGTTGTCGATGAGAATGGATGATTGGGGGGAACGACCAATCGTGACTTCCTGCGCCCGCAGCGCATACTCCTTCAACACCGCGGTCCCAAACTGGAGGGACAGCTTAGACATATCTCACCTCGGCGCTATTATACGTCGGCAACTGGCCTTCCACTGGCTTTTGCCTCGACGTTACCGCAGCAGCTTCGCCTTCGGTCCGCCGGGTCAGGCCCCAAGCGGCGCGGTCCCGTCCGCACTACTCCTTATACAGCCACGCCGAAACGAAGGTTGCCAGCATGGCGCCCAACCAGAGGTCCACCATCCAGCCGAGCGCGATCATGCGGTCGAAGGTTGCCCAAGCCGCCAACAACAGGTTGATGGGAAACCCCAGGACAAAACCGGCCAGGAAACCCACCCGTAATGCGGTGCGCGGGCCAGGGCCGAGCGTGGCGCGCACGGAAACATAGATCCAGGTAAGGATGTACGAGAGTAGGAGGATGGTGACGAACCAGTAGACCAGGAAAAGCGGATAGCGGGGCTGCTTAAGTAACTGGCCGAGGGTTTGGGCTGCCGCATATTGCGAAGCCAGCAACACGCCATTAACCACCCAGCTCCACACCGCCCAGACTGCGCCCCCAACAATTGTCCCCAGCAGCACCCGACGTTTGTTGACTGCCGCCATAAGCCACCTCGTCTGAAATGGATTACCCCGACTTCCCGTGGATGGTTGGGCATCGTATAGTTGCGGGACGCAGGTGTCAAGCGGGTGCGGGCGGCCAGAGTGGGTTGGGCGTGCACGGAGTTTCGCGCGGGCAGGCCCCATCCGGCGCTGCTATAATGGCTGGAGCGCCTCACAGGCCGTGGGGAAGGAGGCTTTATGCCCCTTCAGATGCATCAACTGGAGAAAGTGGATGACTACCGCTGGCTGGTGCCGCGTGGCACCAAACCAGGGATGCTCACCGACGCCCTCATTTACACGGACGAGCACCTGCTCCGGGATCTGCTCAAGGACTTATCCCTCGAGCAGGCGATCAACGTGGCGATGTTGCCGGGCATCGTGGGGCGCTCCCTGGCCATGCCGGACATCCACCAGGGCTACGGTTTTCCCATCGGTGGTGTGGCCGCGACCGACCCGGACGCCGGCGGCATCGTCTCGCCGGGCGGTGTGGGTTTTGACATCAATTGCGGCGTTCGCCTGCTGACCAGCTCGCTCAGCGCGGACGAGGTTCGCCCCAAAATCCGCGAGCTCGTTAACCAACTCTTCCGCGACATCCCCTCCGGCACAGGCCAGAAAGGCTTCATAAGGATTTCTTACTCTGATCTGGACCGCGTTTTAGCAGAAGGCGCGGCCTGGATGGTGGAGAAGGGATACGGCTATCCCGACGACCTCACGCACTGCGAAGAAAACGGCGAGATCGACGGTGGCGACCCCGAAGCCGTGAGCGACCACGCAAAGAAGCGGGGCCTGCCGCAAATCGGCACGCTGGGCTCTGGCAACCATTTCGTGGAAGTCCAGTACGTCGAGCGGATCTTCGAGCCGGAGATTGCGCAGGCGCTGGGACTTTACGAAGACGAGGTTGTGATTCTGATTCACTCCGGCTCGCGCGGTCTCGGTCACCAGGTCTGCACCGATTACCTGCGCGAGATGGGCGAGGCGATGCAGCGCTACCGGATTGAATTGCCGGACCGGCAACTCGCCTGCGTTCCGGTCAACTCACCTGAAGGCGCGGCGTATCTAGGCGGAATGCGCGCCGCCGCGAATTTCGCCTGGGCCAATCGCCAGGGCATCACGCATTTCACCCGCGAGGCGTTCAAGCGCATTTTCGGGCAGAAGGAAGAACTGAAAGTCATCTACGACGTCTGCCACAACGTCGCGAAACTCGAGCGGCACAAAGTGGGTGGCCGGGAACGGGAGGTGATGGTCCACCGCAAGGGCGCCACCCGGGCGTTTCCTCCGGGGCATCCGGATGTTCCCGCCGTTTATCAGGACATCGGACAGCCGGTGCTCATCCCGGGCTCAATGGGGACCGCCTCGTACGTTCTGGTGGGAACCGAAGGGGCTATGCAGGAGACCTTTGGCACCACCTGCCACGGTGCGGGCCGCGTGATGAGCCGCACCGCGGCCAGGAAATCCGCCCACGCGCAGAATGCCCGGCAGCGCCTGGAAGAACGCGGCATCCTGGTGCGCGCCGAGACCCGCGACGGCATCACCGAAGAAATCCCCGAGGCCTATAAGGACGTGGACGCCGTGGTGGATGTGGTCCACAACGCCGGACTATCGAAGCGCGTCGCCAGATTGAAGCCCATTGGAGTGATCAAGGGATAGCGCCTCGAGACCCCCGCGACTCGCCACTCGGCCTGCCGCCCAGAGGGCACGGCGGACGGGTGAGGGGCCGCGCGGCTGGCGTAGACATCGCGCTGTTTGCGATGTGTGCGATTTTCAGCTTCGCCGGCTGGCGTAGACCTTGTGAGGTCTGCGGTTCTCAATCGCTCAGATTCAGCGCCTCAAGTCACGCCTGGCAGGATGAACCCGCCGCTACAGATCACGCGGGGCGGGCAGAGCGGCGGGCGTGAAAGCCGCTGATGAGAACCTTCGCCATCTCATCGCGCTGGATCTGGTTGGT
>JALHUF010000638.1 GCA_022866195.1 Terriglobia bacterium | reverse complement strand
AGCCCTTCCGGCTCTACGACCTCCGGCACACGTTCGCAACCCGGGCCGTGATGGCAGGCGTTGACTTACCCACGTTGGCTGCGATCCTGGGACATACCAGCATTCAGATGACTACCCGGTACGTTCATCCCGCAGAGGAGCACAAGCGGGAGGCCACGGCCAAGTTGGAGACATTCAAGTGCGCAGCCCTGCAAAAGGCAGCGGAAGCGATCAGAGGGTCGCTACATTTTCCGCTACAGTGAGGCTTTCGAGGATGCAAGGTTCTGCCCCTAACTTATTGAAAGGTTTGGTCGGGGCGCCCGGATTTGAACCGGGGACCTCTTGCGCCCAAGGCAAGCGCGCTACCAGGCTGCGCCACGCCCCGATAAGAGCAGGTGTCAGGGAAGAATTTCGGTGGTGGTCAACTGGAACCCGGCACCTGAAACCTCTTCTTCATTCTGCCAAGCTTCGCGCGGAGTGTCCAGCCTGAATGCTGCACCTAAGGCGGTAGTGTCGATTCAGATGAGGAACGGTCCGCTCGCTGAACGGTCAAGGGCGGGGAAGGGATTTGAGCTTCTTGGGGTTCTTGTAGCGGTCGATGGTGTTCTGCATGCCCACCTCATGCCGGCTCAGCCGGTAATGGAAAGCTTCGTCGGTTGCTTCCTCGTATGACTTCTCCTGACGCAGCATGCGGTAGAGGGCCACAATTGCGCCGGTGCGGTCTTTGCCGTGATAGCAATGGATGAAGATGGGTTTCTGAGCCTTCTTTATCTGGTGGAACAGATCCTGCAAGCGCTCATGAGGCACGCCGGTCGCCGCGATTGCTCTCTGGTCGATGGGAAAGGAGATGAAATTGATGCGCTGCTCCGGCTTGAGGTCCCCGTTGAGTTCCTCGATGGCTCCCTTCTCTCGCTCGGCGTACTCAGATTCTTCCAGGTTGATGATGGTCCGAATCCCCAGCAGCACCAGTTTCGCGTAGGCACTGGGTCGCGGGCGAGCGCCACGATACAGATCCGCGTCCACCTGGTGAAAGTTACAGATATCCGCGTCGGTGATCGGCGTTGGGTTCGAGTCGTGCGGAAAGTCCAAGCTGCACGGCCCTTGGCCCAGCGCCGGCCAGGCGAGCAGGAGCAATACACCGAGCAGCCGAGCGATTCCCGCCAGAGCGCTGGCTATCGCTCCCAATCCCCCGCAGCGGTTGTCGAGTGGAATACAGCTCGTTGCTTTTCCCAGGTCTATTCCCCTGTTTTCCTGCCTGCCCAACTCAGGATAGCAAAGTTCAGGCAACGTTGCGATCTTTTGCAGCTTTGGCGTGGCAAGCGTGCCTTCCCCGCGTCGAACAGGCGCGACCTCTCTCGCGGTTTCGAGGGAAAGCGCTTGTCAGCAGGAGAATCCCATTTCAGCCGGGTGGCACGACCGCTTCATTTTCCCTTCGCCGACCGTTGCTCACGGATGTACTTGCCAATGGCGGCGACGGTGTCAACCCATAATCCGTTGGCAGGGTCTCGCGCGTATTGGCACAGAGCCTCCAGCGCTGCGGCGTGCGTAGTCTGGAAGGCCGGGGCGCCGATCTCGTGGCCCACGAGAATTAGCCACCTTCCTTGCTCCCTGGCCTGCACTACCAGCTTTTTGACCTGCTCGTAATTCAAATCGTCAAAGCCCCTGCCCGTCGCCTGCGCCAGATCGCAGAACACCGGGTCGTTCGCCGCTTCGTCGAGGTAGCCGCGGCCAACGATGAATCGCTCGGCCACCAGCGGCACGTAGCTTTTCACCTCTCGCCCTCGCCTCACGAACTTCTGGCCGCAAGGATAAGCGAAGGTCACGGGTGTGACCCCAAGCAAGCGCTGAATATCGGCGCTGGCCCCGTCCAACTCCTTCTCCATCATCGGCAGCGTGTAGTCTTCAAGGGCATTCTTCAGCGAAAACTCGTAATTGCCCGTGCAGGGATGTGTCCTCGAATGGTTGCCGATTTCATGCCCGCTGGCCACGGCGCGCTTCCAGCCCTCCAGCCGTTTCTCGAGGTTGTCCAAGGATACGTAGAAGGTTGCTCTTATGCCGTACTTGTCCAGTAGCGCCAGGCCGGTATCAATCTGGCTCAACCGGGCATCGTCGAAAGTAAGGCTCAGTGCCGCGCGCTTTCCGGCCGGCCAGCGAAAAGGCTCGCGGCCTCCTGCGGCGGTCGGCCCGGATGCCTGCTGTCCCAATGCTTCGGCCCCGAGGAAAAGCGCACAGCACAATCCCAGGGTAACCCCCAAGTACAACGCTTTTCGTGACATGGTTGTCCTCGCTCCCGTTGCAGTCCCTTCTTAGCCGGCGTGTCTGAAACTCAGGTCGTGCAGTCCACCCATGATTCTCCGGCTGACTGGCGAAGATTGTACAGGAAGCGTCAACGAGGCGCAGCTTGGCTGAACCTTTCCCATATGGGAGGCGAATGGGGGCGTGCTGATTGGAGCTACTGGGGCGTTGATTCCAGACGCCACCGTGACCTCGGGGGCAGTCCGACGGTCGGAGATGACCGCCGATTCCAGGTATAGTAGAATCAGTGCGGAAGTGCATGTGGGCTGGTGTCCGCCCGGGACTTCAAATCCTGCGGTCCCGATTCTATCGGGACGGTCGGTTCGATTCCGACACACTTCCGCCACATCTCTCACCATGAGTCCTCGTAAGCCGCCCAAGCCGAAACCCTTTCGTGCCGCCAAGGAAGTCAAGCGGCGGGCGCGATTACTTTCGGGCTCACCTCCGCCTCTGCAACGACATGAAAGCCGCAAGCGCAAGCCGCCTAAACACAAGAAACAGGACTGGCAGCACGAAACAGAGTCACTGTGAGAGTCCGCGGGAGCGTCCTGGCACTCCTGTAGGGCCTGACACTTGGGAACTGAGAACTGGCAACCGGGAACTGGCAACCGGCAACTGGCAACCGGCAACTGGCAACTGGTAACTGCTTTTGAGGGCTTGGACCAAGCCTAGCTTTTGGACCCTCAGCCAGGCTTGAAAGCGGGAACGTTTTCGCGAGGCTGGAAAAGAGGAGCAGGGTTGACGCCGAAGACCTTCGCCAATCGTTGCTGGATCTCCAGGAGATCGGCTTTCGCGAAGCCGTCGCTCACCAGCTCCACGCGCCCGTCCGCGGCAATCAAGAAGAGTGTGGGAACGAGCTCGAGCCCATAGACGCGCGAGATCTGGTAGGGGTGGCGGTCAATCAGGACCGGGAAGGTGACGCCATACTCCTTGGCGAAGCGCTGAGTGTCGCGAATGTCATCCTGCGAAATGCCGCAGATCTGGACGCCCTGGGCGTGGAACTGCTGGTACAAGCGTTCGACAAAGGGAAACGTGTACTGGCAGGTCGGACACTCCACCTTGAAGAACGCCACCAGCACTGGACCACGCGCCAGCGCCTCCTGCAAGGAATACGCCTTGCCTTCCATCGTCTTCAGCTCGAAGTGTGGCGCCTTCTGGCCAACCGTGACCGTGGACATTGCACCTCCTCCGCAGAGACCGAGCACCTATTCTAGCAAACCTTCTCTCGGTCGCTAAGGGCACCGCGGCGGGCGGACGCGAGCAGCGTGCGGGTCAGTCACCCGGGCATGATTTTCGTTGAAATTCGGAGGAGTGAGGACTAGCATCTTGGCCGCAACGCGAAGCGTTTGCGCCACGGTCTGACGATGAATTACCCCGTCTGGGAGCCGCCGCTGCTGGGCGGCGGGCTCGTCATCGGCATTATTGCCATCCTACACGTCTTCGTCTCGCATTTTGCCGTGGGGGGCGGGCTATTCCTGCCCATCACGGAGCGTAAGGCCTACCGCGAGAACAATGCCGCGCTTCTGGAATACGTGAAATCCCACTCGACGTTTTTCGTGCTGGTGGTCTTGGTGTTTGGCGCGGTGAGCGGGGTGGGCATCTGGTGGGCGATTGGGCTCGTCAATCCCGAGGCCACGGCTACGCTGATCCACGTCTTTGTCTGGGGCTGGGCCATCGAGTGGGTCTTCTTCCTCGTGGAGATAGCCGCCGCGTTCATCTATTACTACGGCTGGGATCGGCTGGACCCCAAGACTCACCTCCTGGTGGGCTGGATCTATTTCGTCTCCGCGTGGCTGAGCCTGTTTGTCATCAACGGCATTCTGGCGTTCATGTTGACGCCGGGGAAGTGGCTTGAGGCGCCGAGTTTCGCCGCAGCCTTCTTCAATCCCAGCATGTTGCCGTCCTGTTTGATGCGTACCGCTGTCTCGGTGGCGCTGGCCGGTGTCTACGCCCTGGTGACGGCGGCCACCATCCGCGACGTGGCGCTGCGCCTGGAGGTGGTCCGCTACGCTGCCAAGTGGATCCTGGCCGGAACCTCGGTGATCCCGCTGGCCAGCGTCTGGTACATCGCGACGCTGCCCCCCCTGGCGCGCGAGATCCCCCTGGGTGCCGCGCCCCCGGTGATGATCTTTGCCGGGCTCTCGATCTTCTTCTCAATGCTGGTAGTGGTTTTCACCTATTTTGGCCCTTATCAGCATCCGCGCTATTTCAACCTGACCTTTGCTTTCCTCATCGCCGTGCTGGCGCTTTCCACCACCGGGGTTACGGAATGGGTGCGCGAGGCGATCCGCAAGCCTTACATCATTTACAACTACATGTACTCCAACACCCTGCGGGTGGCAGACGTGGCAAAAGTGCGCGAGCAAGGGATCTTGAACTCGGCACTTTGGGTCCGCCACCACACGGTGGACCCCGAGAGGCCCGAGTTGAGCGGCGGGGAGATTTTCCGCGTCGTATGCGCGAGCTGTCACACCGTGGACGGTTACAACAGCATGCGGTTTGCCGTGAAGGGCTGGAGCGCGGAGATGATCGACTACCAGCTTCTGCACCTGAATGAGCTGAAGGGTTTCATGCCGCCCTTTGTGGGGACAGATGCCGAGCGTAGGGCGCTGAAGGCGTGGCTGCTGAGCTTGAATCCGCAACCGACGATGCGCGAGCCAGTCCACCCGGGAGTGCAGGCTGAGGCCCCGGATGCTGAGCGCCCGGGAGCGACGAAACCATGAACCCGGTGATTCCCGCACCTGTGCCCATACCGTTGCCCGCACCGCCGTGGCTGGTGCAAATCCTGCTCGTCTTCACCTACGTCCTGCATGTGTTGCCCATGAATCTGCTGGTGGGGGGAGCGGTGATCCTCGCCGTCTCGACGTATCTCGGCCGGCGCGACCGTCGCCATCGGGAGTTGGCGCGGCGGGCCGCACGCGTCCTGCCCCCTGTGGTGGCGTTCACGATCACCTTCGGCGTTGCTCCGCTTCTGTTCGTGCAACTTCTCTACGGCCAGCTCTTCTACACTTCCTCGGTGCTGATGGCCTGGCCCTGGCTGGCGGTGGTCCTGTTTTTGCTGGTGGCCTATTACGGGATTTATTGGTTTAACTTCCAGCAGGAGGTTCTGGGCGCGCGCGCGTTCTGGGTGATGCTGCTGACCGCGCTCCTCTTGCTCCACATCATGATGACCTTCACCCAGAACCTGAGCTTGATGCAGCACCCCCAGGACTTTTACGCCAAGTTTCTCCAGACTCCCGTGGGAAATTATCTGGGGTCTTTCGAGGTGGGAACCATGGCGCGTTTCGCGCACTTTCTGGTGGCGGCGGTCGCCGTGGCCGGGTTGGGTCTAGCGTTTCTGGCGCGGGCTTGGCGTCAGGAAGCTCCAGAAATGGCGGCCTGGGCGCGCGGATACGGGGCCAAGTGGTTTATGGCCGGCACCGGCATCGAGTTCCTGGTGGGGTTGGGATTTCTTTTCAGCCTTCCGCCGGAAATTCGCAGTTTGTTCCAGGGAGGCGACCGGCTGGCCTCGGCCATCCTCGCCGTCGCCGTGGTGCTGGCGGTCCTGGCGCTAGCGGTCGCGCCGCGGAGTCCGGCTGCCAGTGCGGTGGCCATCATCGGGACTGTAAGCCTGATGGCGGTGGTCCGGCATCTGCTGCGCATTGCTTATCTGCGCCCTTACTTCGATCCGCGGGTGTTGCCCGTGCAAGGGCAGTGGGTCGTGTTCGCCCTTTTTGCAGTTCTTCTGCTCGCCGGCGGCGGCGT
>JALHUF010000637.1 GCA_022866195.1 Terriglobia bacterium | reverse complement strand
CCGCACCAAGGGCGAGGCTGGCAGCGGCAACATCGTGGAGGCAGTGCGCCACCTGCGGGCCATCACCAGCGGGATTCGCTTGCTCAGCACGTTGCGCGAGGACGAATTGATGGCCAAAGCCAAGGAACTCGGCGCCCCGTATGAGTTGATCAAGTGGGTGAGCCAGAACGGGAAACTTCCCGTGCCCAACTTTAGTGCGGGCGGCATCGCCACGCCGGCCGATGCGTCGCTCGTGATGCAACTCGGCGCCGAGGCCTGCTTTGTCGGCTCGGGGATTTTCAAGTCCTCTGACCCCGACAAGCGCGCCAAAGCCATCGTGCGCGCCACCACGCACTACAACGAGCCTGCCGTCGTCGCCGAGTGCTGCGAGGATTTGGGCGAGGCCATGCGCGGCATCGACGTCGCCAAGCTCGACCCGAAGGAGTTGCTGCAGACCCGCGGGTGGTAACCTGTAGCGGCGGCGTCCTCGCCGTCGCTTCCAGAGATCGGCACTTCAGAACTGAGGGGGAACGTACCCATTGCATCCACCTCGTCTAGGAAGACTCGGTTTGCTCTTCACAGACTGTCCAGTCTATTTCCTTACGACGTGCACGGCGAGGCGGAGGCCTATTCTGGCAAATGAGGAAACATATCAAGCGTTTATTCTCTTTGCCCGAAATGGCGGGCCGCGGAGGATTCTGGTTGGGCAATACGTGTTAATGCCTGACCACCTGCACCTTTTTGCGGCTTTCGCTCCTGGTTCTCCTTCTCTTTCGGATTGGATGCGGGCGCTAAAACGGACACTGGCAAAACACTGGAGTGGTGAGGGGGTGCAGGGGCCGCACTGGCAGAAGGGGTTCTTCGATCACGTGCTGAGGTCGGAGGAATCCTATGAGGAGAAGTGGGAATACGTTCGGCAGAATCCGGTGCGGGCTGGTCTGGTCATCACGCCTGAAGAATGGCCTTATCAAGGCGAGATTCACCGACTCACCGTTCGCGCCTGGTGAGTGCAAGGAAGCGACGGCGAGGACGCCGCCGCTACAGCCACGACGGCGAGGACGCCGCCGCTACAGCCACGACGGCGAGGACGCCGCCGCTACAGCCACGACGGCGAGGACGCCGCCGCTACAGCCACGACGGCGAGGAAGATGCCGCTACAGCCACGACGGCGAGGAAGATGCCGTTACAGCCACGACGGCGAGGACGCCGCCGCCACAGCAAGCGGCCGAATAACAACTAAGAGAGAGGCTTAAATGACATCCGATCTTCACTACCCCATCGGCAAATTCCAGTGGCAGGAGAATCTCACCGACGAGCAACGGCGCAGCATGATCGAGCAGATCGCCGAGTTGCCGGGCAAGGTGCGCGCGGCGGTGGCGGGACTGAACGAGCAGCAATTCGACACCCCCTACCGCGAAGGCGGATGGACTGTGCGGCAAGTGATCCATCATCTCGCCGACAGCCACCTGAATGCCTTCGTGCGCTTCAAACTGGCGCTCACCGAGGACGTGCCGACGGTCAAGACTTACCAGCAGCAGCTTTGGGCGGAACTGGCGGATGCGCGCACCGCGCCCGTGGAGCCCTCTTTGGCCATGCTCGAGGGGCTGCACCAGCGATGGGGGATAATGCTCAGGCAGATGAGCGCGGCAGACTTTGCGCGCGAATTCCATCACCCAGAACATGGCGTGATGAAGCTCGAGAGGCTGCTGGCGATGTATGCCTGGCACGGCCGCCATCACGTCGCGCACCTAACCTCGCTGCGTGAGCGGATGCGCTGGTAGAGACGTTCCGGCGGAACGCCTCCTCCAAGACGGCCCCGCGGGCCATCTCTACCTGAGCAGGTAACGAGAGGAGAACAAGAGGCGATGAGCAGCGTGATGCGCGACCTTTTCCTGCGCGCCTCGCAGAATCCCTGGTTGCGCAACCGCGTGCCGCGCTATCGGATTGTGCGGCGCACGGTGGCGCGCTTCATGCCGGGCGAGGAATTGAGCGACGCGCTGACGGCCGCGCGCGTGCTCCAGGCGAATGGGCTCGGAACGGTTTTTACGCGTCTCGGAGAAAACGTCACCGAGGCGGCGGAAGCTGACTCTGTAACCAGACACTACCTTGAGGTACTCGACCGCCTTGAGTGGCTGGGCCTGCGCACGGAAGTTTCGGTGAAGTTGACGCAGCTCGGCCTGGACCTGGGCCCTGAGCTCTGCTACGCGAATCTGAAGCGGATCATTCAGCACGCGCGCGTGAACAGCATAGTCTGGATCGACATGGAGGCCAGCAACTATGTCGAGGCCACGCTGGAATTGTACCGGCGCGCCCGGCAAGCCTACCCGAACGTGGGTGTCTGTTTGCAGGCGTACCTTTACCGGACGGCAGCTGATCTTGCGTCTTTGATCCCGCTGGGCGCGGCCATCCGACTGGTGAAGGGAGCCTACAAGGAGCCGGCGGAGGTCGCCTTTGCGCGCAAGAAAGACGTGGATGAGAATTTCTTGACCTTAACCAAGCAGCTCTTGAGGGGGGAGGCGCGGGCCGCCGGAGTCCGAACCGCTATTGCCACGCATGACCTCAAGCTGATTCGGCAGATTGAGGAGCTGGCCAGGTCCAGCGGACTGTCCATGGACGGGCTTCAGTTCCAGATGCTGTACGGCATCCAGCGCGCCGAACAGATGCGGCTGGGGAAAGAGGGTTGGAAATCGATCGTGTTGATATCCTACGGG
>JALHUF010000636.1 GCA_022866195.1 Terriglobia bacterium | reverse complement strand
TTCTTCGAGACAGCCGCAGGTTGCTCTCGACTCGGCAGCCAGTTGGGGCGAAGCGTTACAGACCGAGACGAAACCAGTGAACCTGTCGCGCGTTGTGCCCGCAGCCTTCGCGCCCCCGCAGCAAACTCCGCTCGGTTCCCTACGCGCCTCGGGCGAAGTGTACCGCAACGAGACGCGGATGCAACAAGACGGTGTCGTCTTCCCCGGCGATGTTTTGAGGACGGGAACTGGCAGTGCCGCGGTGCTCCAGGTTAGCAACAAAGGTACCATTGTGATTTCAGCGCAGACGCGGCTCTCGTTTGGTGGCGTGGGTGGCTACTTTGCCACGCTTGAGCAAGGAGTCCTCAGCTTCGCCACAGCAGGTGTGGTGCGTGACTTCGACTTCCGCATTGGTCGGTTTGTTGTCACACCCAGCCCGGAGACACCTGGGAGCGCTGCAGAGATCCTGCACGCCCCTGACGGCTCCACTCAGGTGAAAGCCACGCATGGCCAAGTTGGAGTGATTGACCTGCGGGGTACCCAAACAGTCTTTATTTCCGCTGGCCAGGAAGTAGCCATTTCTCCAGCCGGCATACTGCAACAGGTGGAGGTGACGCCGCCGCCCCCGACTCCCCCCGCTCCACAGCCTCCCACAAAGGGGCGCCTGCAGGAAGGACGGCCGAAAAGCCGCGCGACCTGGGTTGCCCTGGGAATCGGAGGCGGTGGGGCCGCAGCGGCAGCGGCCTTGTTGGCAGGTCGCAGTGGGGCCGAACCCGTCAGCCCGTCGGCCCCCTAGTGGTAGCGACTGCAATCTGGGGGAAATGCTATCGGCCTTGTCGCCTAAGCGGAGCGTGCCGCGGCGCGGGAACGCAAGAGCCGCAAGGTTGCAGGCTCTTGCGGCCCTTCATATACAACGGGCCAAGCCAGCTTCCGTGGGTAATGGTCTACTTCCGACAGTATCTGCTGCCGTGCTCGAACACCGCCACCGCAACGCCTGCGGAGACTCAGAGGACAACGAGCTGCGATGGGCACCCCCAAGGGGCCGTGCGGGCTTGAGCTTGCCTCGACAGGGCCGCTGGCGTGGGATTTTGGGCGAAAGCGGAGTTGAAAATCGAAATTCCGGGTTCACGTTCTGTAGGGCCAATGAGGCTAGGCACTAAGTTGGCCCAAGAGGAGAGTCGAATGCACCTCTGCCGCCTTGGCCTCGCGCGGGCCTGGGAGACATCCATGTGCTCCTTGCTTTCGAGGCGCACTTTGGCTAAAGGGTCGCCAGCCCCTCCAATCGGGATTGATAACAGAGGCCGGATTCGGTATTCTCTGCTAGCAAGGACATGTACCCATGAATCGACTCGAAGAGAATGTTGCTGGACCGGGAGCGCCTTTCGGGACTTCTCTCGGCCGAAGTGGATGGTGGCAAGGGGCGATTTTAGCAGTTCTCATCGGCTTCCTTTACTACCGCATCGCCGCCCTCCTGGTCCTAGATTGGTGGAAAGACCCTAACTTCTCCCACGGGTTCTTAATCCCGGTTTTTTCTGCTTTTATATTATGGCGACAGCGGGAGCAGCTTGCCCGGCTGCATCCGAAACCTTCCTGGTTCGGCCTAGTCGTCATCGCCGGTTCTCTGATGATGCTAATTGTGGGGGTCCTTGGGGCTGAGTTCTTCCTTTCTCGATCGTCGTTTGTCTTCCTACTGGCCGGGCTGGTGATCTACTTCCTGGGGTGGAGTTACTTCCGGGCGACGGTTTTCCCCTGGGCGTTTCTTTTCCTGATGATCCCGATCCCCACGATTATCTTCAACCAGGTCGCTTTCCCGCTCCAGCTCCTGGCATCGCGCCTGGCCAGTGCTCTTCTGGAACTGGTGGGCGTTCCGGTGCTCCGGGAGGGGAACTTGATCCTGTTGCCAGCCATGCCGCTGGAAGTGGCGGAGGCGTGCAGTGGGATTCGCTCCCTGATGTCGCTCGTAGCGCTAGCCGTCATCTACGGCTACTTCCTCGAGCCCAAGCTGTTGCGTCGCGTCCTCCTTGCCCTCGGTGCGATCCCTATTGCTGTAATTGCCAACAGCCTCCGGGTAGTAGGAACGGGTCTCCTGGTGCACTGGTGGGATCCGGAGAAGGCGGAGGGCTTCTTCCACACGTTTTCCGGCTGGGTGATCTTCGTTCTCTCTCTGGGCATGCTGGTCGCACTCCACGGTGCAATGGGTTGGGTGGAACGCTACCGCACAGGCAGAAAACCATGATGCCGCCGACAAGTTCCTGGGTCCGTATGCTCCCCGTCGTGGTGCTGCTCGCCGGCGCCGGCCTCTTCCTCCATTCCCACAGCCAGGCAGAACGCTTGCCGCCGCATGATGCACTGGCCTCCTTTCCTAGCCGTGTAGGAGACTGGCTGGGAAGGGACATGGCTCTCTCCCCCAATGTCCGTCAGGTTCTGGGCGAAGGGGATTTCCTGGTCCGGATCTATGGGCGCAGGCCTGACGAACCCTACATCGACCTGTTTCTGGCTTACTTTCCCAGCCAGCGTTCAGGTAACACGATTCATTCCCCGCAGAACTGCCTTCCTGGGGCAGGGTGGCTACCAGTCGAATCCGCCCGGATGCAGTTGTCGCGACCAGATGGAAGGGCGATAACTGTAAACCGATACGTAATTGCCAAGGGCCTGGAGCGACGACTGGTCCTTTACTGGTACCAAGCCCATGGCCGCGTCGTGGCGAGTGAATATTGGGCCAAGTTCTATTTAGTGGCCGATGCCATTCGGATGAACCGCAGCGACGGTGCGCTAGTCCGAATCATCACAGCAGTGGACCGGAACGAAGACGTCGAGCACGCCCAACAAAGGGCTGTCGAATTCGCCCAGGTGATCTTGCCCTCATTAGACAGCTGCATCCCCGAGTAGATCGTCAGTGACCACCCCATCTGGAACCTCCCGAACCAGTTTACAGGCCTCACATCAACGCCAGAGGCAAGTCTGCAAGGCCGTAGGCTTTTTAGTGAAATTGCTTGCACATTCCTGGTCGGCGTAAGCCAGCCTTGGTTGTCGCCTAACAGGTCAACCGGATAACGTATTGAAAACAAGCCCACTATTTGGCTGAACTCGACCAAAGAACCGGTCTGTTTGGACCGAGGATTGCAAAGAGAGGTTTGGGTTCGGAGGGGGACTTATATGATGCGTAAGGTAGGCTTGTTGTCTGTGCTGCTTGTTTGGGCCTGTTCATTCGCCTGGGCCGACACTATTGACGACACTACGACGGAGATGACGTTCCACCTTGTATGTACGGGAACTACGTCGTGCGTTACCACCTCATTTCCGGGAGGCGAGCTGATCCTGGTCGATTCATCTTTACCCACGTTTGCGATGTGGCGCGCACCTCACAGCAACAACAAGCTCTCTGCCCCGGACCTCTGGATGGCGGCCTTTATTCCCAGCCAGAATCCAACTCTCGCTTTCGCGATCAGTTCCGATGGTGGCTCCTCTGTTCCTTTCTCCCTATTTTCGACGACCCCGTGGACTGGATCAGCGGGCTACAAGCTCTGGGAATATCTGGGCCTTACCCAAGTTAACGGCCCTGCTGCACCTCTCAGTGCATTCCTAGGAGGATCAAGCACGATTACCCCGGGTACCACGGGTTACGACGTCTATTTGGCCGAGATGGGGGTGGTGAGTTTCCTCAATTGCAGCGAAACTAGCCCGTGTTTCGGGTCGGGTTTCAACCTGAGTGGCACAACTGGTTTGCCCTCCGGGTCGGTTATTTACGCTTATGTCAGGGACACAACGGGATCGAACGCAGGAAAGGTTACTGATGCGACTGCAATGAGCAGTAGCCTCATCACGCCGGTCCCCGAGCCTGGGTCATTGGTGTTGCTTGGCACCGGCCTGCTGGGTTTGGTGGGCATGGTCCGACGGAAGTTCTCAACGAAGTGAACTGAGCGCACCAAGAGATAGGGAAAGCCCCGGTGTTCGACACATCGGGGCTTTCTTTTTTGCGCCGCATTGGGACCGCAGGAGTTCTCTCCTGCCGAAGATTCAAATTCGTTCTCAAGCGCCGCTTTTGACACTCCCCTGAGAAACCCTACCTCCTCCTCGCCATATCTGGTAACCTATGCTTCTAGGGAATGGGTTGAGCTAGATCACCGGCCGGCGCGAGTGTTCTCGGCTGAGCCGGCCACTGGCAAGGGCCAGAGGGGAGCCATTCCACAGGGGAAGGTCGAAATGAGAGATTCTCGTTGGATAACGCTGTGGCTGATCGCGACCTTGGGAGTCAGCTTGTTCGCGGGCTGCTCGCGCGACCCTAATGTCCGCAAGCAGAAGTACTTGGAAAGTGGCCAGCGCTACTTCCAAAAGGAGAAGTACCGCGAGGCGGCCATCCAGTTCCAGAACGCTCTCCAAGTGGACCCGCGGTATGTAGACGCGCATTATCAACTGGCGCAGTGCTCCCTCAGGCTGGGCATCGTGCAGGGCGCGTACGCTCAGCTACTTCGCACCGTTGATCTTGAGCCTAGGCATTCGAAAGCCCAAATCGATTTAGGTAACATGTTCCTGGCAGGGCGTGAATTCAAGCGGGCGCAAGAGAAGGCGGAGCTGGTTCTCGCACAGGAGCCCAACAATGCCGACGCCCACGCGCTGTTGGCG
>JALHUF010000635.1 GCA_022866195.1 Terriglobia bacterium | reverse complement strand
TGGCGATTGCCTTGGCCCAGCAAGGCGGGATCGGCATCATGCACCGCACGATGTCGATTGCCCAGCAGGCCTCCGAAATCGACAAGGTGAAGCGTTCGGAGAGCGGGATGATCGTGGACCCGGTCACGGTGCGGCCGGACAGCAGGATTTCCGACGCCCTGGAGATCATGAAGCGGTACAAGATCTCCGGCGTCCCGGTGACGCGGGACGGCAAGCTGGTGGGGATTCTCACCAACCGTGATTTGCGCTTCGAGACGCGGCTCGATCTTCCCGTCGAGAAGGCAATGACGAAAGAGAACCTCATCACCGTGCCGGTGGGCACCACGCTGGACGACGCGGAGCAAATCCTGCATCGTCACCGCATCGAGAAACTGCTCGTGGTGGATGAGGAGTTCAACCTGAAAGGCCTCATCACGGTCAAAGACATCCAGAAACGGATCAAGTATCCCGACGCCGCCAAGGATGACCAGGGCCGGTTGCGCGTGGGCGCGGCCCTAGGAGTTACCGGCGACTTCCTGGAGCGCGCCCAGGAGCTGGTGAAGGTCAAGGTGGACGTCATCGTTGTGGACACGGCCCACGGGCACTCCGGGCGGGTGATGGACGCCATCAAGGTGCTGAAGCAGAAACTCTCGGGGGTGGACCTGGTGGCGGGCAACGTCGCCATGTTCGAAGGGGCGCGGGATCTGATTGCACTGGGCGTGGATGGGCTGAAGGTGGGCATCGGCCCGGGGTCCATCTGCACGACGCGCGTCGTGACCGGAGCGGGCGTGCCGCAAATCACCGCCATCGCCGAATGCGCCCGCGCGGCGAGGAGCGCCGGTGTCCCGATCATTGCCGATGGCGGCATCAAGTTTTCCGGCGACATCACCAAGGCCATCGCCGCCGGCGCGAGCACCGTCATGATTGGCAGCCTCTTCGCCGGCACCGAGGAAAGCCCGGGCGAGACCATCCTCTTCCAAGGCCGCACCTTCAAGGCCTATCGCGGGATGGGATCCATTGGCGCCATGGCCGCCGGCTCCGGCGACCGCTACGCTCAGGAAGGCGAGGTCGCAAACCTGATTCCGGAGGGCATCGAGGGCCGGGTGCCCTACAAGGGCCTGCTGGCCGAGATGGTGTTGCAACTGGTGGGCGGGCTGTGCTCCGGCATGGGCTATTGCGGTTGCACCACAATTGAGGAGCTCCAGCAGCAGGCGCGCTTTGCGCGCATCACCTCCGCCGGCCTGCGCGAGAGCCACGTGCACGACGTCATCATCACCAAGGAAGCACCCAACTACCGGCTGGAGTGAGGCACGACCACGTCAGGTTCCCGGAAGCCGGCGGCCGAGCGATTGCAGATTCAAGATTCCAGGACAAAGAACCTCAGAAGCGGAAGAGGCGTAGCGCTGAGCGAGAACTACATGCTACTCTATCGAGCTTGAATAACGCGTCCACGAAGAGCCCCAACAGCCGCTTATTCCCTTCCCTCCTCTGGTGGCTGACGACCGCAGTTTGGGCCGGGCTGATGTTTTATTTCTCTACGAGCACCTTCGGCGGCGCGCTCACAGCCTGGCTGCTTCAGCAAGTTCTGAGCTGGGCACACCTCAATCTGGCCCCGGACGCCTTCGCCTTCCTCCACTTTCTCTTGCGCAAGCTTGCGCACCTGACCGAGTACGCTATGTTCGCCATTCTCCTTTACGGCAGCCTCAGCGGCGGGAAAGGGTTCGCGTGGCGCCCCCGGACCGCCCTGCGGTGTATGGCCCTCGCGGTCGCGTATTCGCTCACCGACGAGCTCCACCAAGCGTTTGTGCCGGGGCGTGGGGCATCACTGGCGGACTGTGGCATCGACACGGCGGGTACCGCGCTGGCCATGCTCTTGCTTTACGCAGGCCATCGCTTTGTTCAAATGAGAGCCAGCAGAAGAGCGGCCAGGAACGAGAGCGCGGCAGAAAGGTAGAAGGGGGCAGCAGGCGAATAGTGCTGCCACAACCATCCCGCCATCAGGCTCGCCGGGAAGGCGACCACACCCACCACCCAGTTGAAGACCCCAAAGACTGAAGCCCGCGCATGGCTGGGAACCAGATCGGCAATCCACGCCCTCAGCACGCCTTCGGTCAGTGCATAATACAAGCCGTACACAGGCAGGAGGAACCAGACGGCACGGGCTGAGCTCGCCCAGGCAAAACCGAAGTACACCCCCGCGTACACCAGATAACCGAGCACCACGAGAAGACGACGCGGAATCCGGTCCGAAAGCTTGCCCGCCGGCCAGCTCAATGCGGTATAGACGATGTTGAAAACCAGTCCCAGTGCCGGGGCCAGCTCCGGCCGCACGCCCAGATTCTGCGCGCGCAGTATCAGGAACAGGTCCGACGAGTTTCCCAACGAGAACAGCGCCACTGCCACCATGATCCACCGCAGCCGCCTGTCGTTTGCCCCGAAGGCGCTTGACAGCCCGACCCGGGGGGCACCCGGCGGTGGAGCCACAGGGCGAACCTCCCGCACTGCAAGCCAAGCAAGAAGAATGCTGGCCAGGCCCGGGATGGTGGCGGCCCAGAAGACCTTGCGCACGTTTCCCAGGAAAAGGGGCAGGAGTAGTACCGCCGTGAGCGGTCCGAGCATGGCTCCCGCGGAATCCATCGCCTGCCGGAATCCAAAGGCGGCCCCGCGTTGGGTTTGCGGCACGGAGTCGGCCACCAGCGCATCCCGGGGCGCGGCCCGAAACCCTTTCGCCGCGCGATCCGCAAAGCGAATCCAGAAGACCTGAGGCCACGACTGCGCCACAGCCAGCAGAGGCTTCGCCAGATTGGCCACGGTATAGCCCAGGGCCGCGAGCGGCTTGCGCCGCCGCAGGCGGTCGGAGAGGAAGCCCGAGACTAGCCGGCCGAGACTCGCCACGGTTTCCGCTGCTCCCTCGATGAGGCCGAAAACCATCGGCCCGGCATGCAGCACGCCTACCAGGAACTGCGGCAGGAGCCAGTAGCTCATCTCGGTGGCGGTGTCATTGAAGAAAGCCACCCAGCCCAGGATGCGGATGTTGCGGGGCAGAGCAGGAGAAAGTGCGGATGATTCTTCGGGCTTTCGGGGGTGAGCCGGCGTCATCAGACTGAGAAAAAGAAAATCCCGGCCAGGTATTCAGGCGCCCCAGGCCGGGACGATATTAAGGACTCCGTGAGAACCTGCCAAGCTGTCGCGTTACTTCTCTTCGCCCTCTTCCGGTGGGCCGGCCTTCTCGGCGGCCTTGGCGGCCTCTTCTTCTCGCTTGCGCGTGGCTTCAGCTTTCTTGGCCCGGGCCTCGGCGCGTTTCTGGAGAACCTCAGTGCCCACCAGTTCCAGCACCGCCGTATCGGCTCCGTCTCCCTTGCGCCAGCCCGTGCGCACAATGCGCGTGTAGCCGCCGGGGCGCGCGGCGTAGCGCCTGGCCACGTCCTCGAAAAGCTTCTTCACGGCGGGCGCAGTCAGGCAGTAGCTGGCGGCCAGGCGCCGGGCATGCAGGTCGCCGCGCTTGCCCAGCGTGATGATCTGCTCGGCCACCGAGCGGGCCGCCTTGGCCTTCGCCACGGTAGTCTGCACACGCTCTTCGAGAATCAGGGATGTCACCAGGTTGCGCAATAGCGCACGGCGGTGTTCCGTATTCCTACTCAGCTTCTTGCCGTAATTCCGATGTCGCATCGTTTGCTTCCCGTCACTATGGCTGCGGCTGGCGTGGAGCCTCCGGAGCGGGCATGCTCGGATTACCCTTCTCGTCAAACTTCATGCCCAGGGTCAGGCCCATGGCCGTGAGAATCTCTTTGATCTCGTTCAAGGATTTCCGGCCGAAGTTCTTGGTCTTCAGCATCTCCTGCTCGCTCCTCTGCACCAGCTCGCGGATGGTGGAGATGTTGGCGTTCTTCAGACAATTGTAGGAACGGACTGAGAGTTCCAACTCTTCGACCGAGCGGTCGAGGTTCTCGTTGCGAACCGCCACGGGCCTTTCCGCCTTCACCTCTTCCACTTCCGGCTGTTCCTCAAAGTTGATGAAAATGTTCATATGGTCTTTGACCAATTTGGCCGCCATGCCAACGGCGTCCGGCGGCGCAATGGCGCCGTTCGTCCAGACGTCAAGCGTCAGATTGTCGTAATCGGTCATCTGACCCAGCCGCGCGGCGTCCACCGCGTAATTCACCTTGCGAATGGGAGAGTGAACCGAATCCACGGGGATGTACCCGATCGGCAAGTCCTCATCGAAGTTCTTTTCCGCCGAGACGTAGCCCCGGCCCATCTTGACGCGCATCTCAATGTGCAGGCTGCCACCCTCACTGACCGTGGCCACATAGATGTCCTTGTCGAGGATCTCGACGGCCGGATCCTCCTGGAGCAGGCGTGAGGTCACCTCGCCCGGCTGATCGACGTTGAGATAAAGGGCCTTTGGCCCTTCCACGTTCATCTTCAGCGGGATCTGCTTGAGGTTCAGAATAATATCCGTGGCATCT
>JALHUF010000634.1 GCA_022866195.1 Terriglobia bacterium | reverse complement strand
AGTGGGAAAGGCGCCCGACGGGAGTTGCGTGCCATTCGGGGAAGGAATTCTCCCGGTCATACGTGGCTGGCGTGGAGAAAGCATCGCCCTCATCACGGTATATGTTCCGCGGCCGCCGCGGTTCAAGGACCCCTGGACACGGGCAAGGAGATAGCATGAGCAGAGTGCAATGCAACTGTTGTGGCAGCGACCAGCACGAGGAAAGGCGAATCGAATACCTTTACAGTCGCGGCGGGGAATACTTGCTCGTTCCCAACACCCCGGTGGAGGTCTGCTTGAATTGCGGCATGGTCTATTACGACGCGACCGTGCTGAAGGAAATTGAACGGCGGTTCTTCGCTATCCACGCTAAGTCGGAGGAGCCGGACCGCTACATCAATATGCCGGAGAAGTCCTACGCCTGATCCCGCCCCCCTGGGACGGCTCTGGCTCGGCCCATAACGCTCTCCCTTTGACGCCAGTCTGGCGCGTCTGCCAATTCCGCCACTTTCGCGCGGGCTTATTATAAGGCAAGATGCTCCCGTGGCGCCGGCTTCCAGCCGGCAATGCCGCCCAGAGGGCGGCGCTACGGGGGAAAGCTCTTGATGCGTTCTCGTCCCTTGACCATCGTCGGAGTCATGGGCACTTTCGCGGGCTTCCTCCTGCTGCACTATCCGCTCCTTCGCCTGCCCTACTTCTGGGACGAGGCGGGGTATTACATTCCCGCGGCGCTGGATTTCTATCGCTCCTGGCTGCTTATCCCGCAAAGCACCCTGCCTACAGGGCACACACCACTGGTGATGGTATATCTGGCGCTCGCGTGGCGGGTTTTCGGTTTCTCGCCGTTGGTGACGCGCGCGGCGATGATTCTGGTGGCGGCGGGAACAGTGGTCGCTCTCTATGCGCTGGCGCGACGTGTCGCCTCCCGCGAGGCTGCCATCTGGAGCGCCTTGCTCCTGGCACTATCGCCGATGTTCTTCGCGCAAAGCTCGCTGGTTTACTTGGACCTCCCTGTGGCCGTATTCACCACGCTGGCCGTGCTAGCACTGCTGGAAGGGCAAATGCTGATGTTTGCCGTGACGGCCTCGCTGGCCGTTTTGACCAAAGAGACGGCGGTGGTATTACTTCCTGTGGCGTGGGTGTTCGTATGGCGCCGCGCAAAGGCGGGGCAAGCCCTACCCCTGAAGAAGACGTGGCTCGCGCTGACCGCCCCGCTCGTACCGCTCGCGGCCTGGGCGTTCTACTATCATCACGTCACAGGCTTCTGGACGGGTAACGCCGAATACCTGCAATACAACCTCTATGCCACGCTGAGCCTCGGGCGGATTTTCTGGAGCCTGCTGCGCCGGCTCTACGAAGTGTTCTTCGGCGGTTTCAACTGGCTGCTGGTGGTGGGCGCGGCGTTGGGCATCTGGCGGGGCAGAGCGAAAGAAGGCAACGGCGATATAGAGGCACAGAAGATAGCAGCACTAGCTCCTCAAGAAAGAAGCGAAAAGCCGCAAGGGCCGCAAGAGCGTGCCGATGAAAAGGCCCGGCTCTTCCGGGATTTCCTGTTTCTAGCTGGCGGGATGGGCGCGGCGTACGTGCTTATGCTTAGCGTGGTGGGCGGTGCGATCCTTCCCCGCTACCTGCTGCCGATTTTCCCCGCTCTCTTTCTGGCTTTGGTGGCATTGGTGTGCCAGCTGCCGAAAGTTCTCGCCCGCAGCCTTTGCGCGGCAACCCTGGCGTGCTTTGTGGGAGCCTGGTTCATCAATCCTTCTTATCCATTCCCTTACGAAGACAACCTGGCTTACAGGGACTTCATTCACCTTCACCAGCAGGCGGCGCAGTTCCTGGAAGCACGGCCGCCCGGCGAACGCATCCTGACCGCGTGGCCAGCAACGGATGAGTTGGCCCGGCCTTTTCTGGGTTACGTCGATAGGCCGCTACGTGTCGTGCCGGTCCAGGGCTTCACCGCGCAAGACTTTGGTGACGTTTCTGGCGACTCTTTTGACGTTCTCTATCTCTACTCCCGCAAGTGGGAGCCTCCGAGCAACTGGCTTGCGCAGTTTCCGTATCTCGAGAGAGTGCAAGAGCACTACTTCGACTACGCGCCGCAGATTGGCGCGGACGGTCTGGCGGCGCGATACGGACTTCGGCTGCTGGCACGGTTTGAGCAGAGAGGGCAGTGGGTGAAAATCTACAAGAAGCAGTAGGCAGAAGGCAGTGGGCAGTGGGCAGTTGGCAGTTGGCAGTTGTTGGTTGTTGGTGGTTAGTCGTTAGTTGTTGGTTGCAGGCTGTCAACATCCCTCCACGATTCTCTCGCGACGCTCTCGGCGCAGAGCAACCCCCGCTCGACAGCCAACGACCAGCAACCCAAAACTACCCACTGAGGGGTAGTGCGTCAATTTGAAAATCCGGTACTGGCGCAGTTTGGAACTAATGGACGAGAGATCGAAACGGATGCGTCACAACTGGAGTTTTCAGGTGTTGAGGAAATCTCTATGAAGGGGTGGACTTTTGTTCTAAGATGCCGAAAAGTTGTCGAGACCGGACGTTGGCTCCCGAAGTGGATGCACGGGCGACGGTCGAACGAGGCAAAGCGCTGGCTAACCAAAAGACCGGACAGAAGGAACCAGCTTCGGAAGTTGATGCCTATGTGTTTATCAAGGAGAACTTGAGGACTTTGGGATGGGATACGAGATGCCCGGCCCGGGTCCCAGGTGGCCAGGTTTACACTCAGAACGAGTGCTTGGCCGACCCAGAAATCAAGCGACTTCTTGGTCTTGAGCACCCTGAAAACATCGTCAAGGTCACCGACAAGGTCCTGTGGGTAATCGAGGCGAAGCGTACTCAAGGCCAACTCGATGCCGCGACTGCTGACGCACTTAGGCGCGCGAACAAACTCAACGTCAGCCGCCAATACCAAGTGAAATTCATCTCCGGGGTGGCCGGCAACAGCCAGGACGGATTCATCGTCCGCACGGAGTGTCTACGCAAAGGGGGCTTCGTGCCCGTCACCTGGAATGGCGTTGAGGTGACGGGTCTGCTCTCGCCTAATGATCTGGGCCAGATTCTAAGGGTCGGCGCACCAGACATTCGCGATCCCGTCATTGACGAGAAGCTGTTCTTGGCTAGGGCCAACAAAATCAACGAGATTCTGCATCTCGGCGCGGTTAATCCCCACCACCGGGCCGGGGTAATGGCAGCGCTTCTTCTTTCAATGTTGAGCGATACTTGGCCAAACGTTGAAGAACACTCGCCTTCTGTGCTGATAGGCGACATCAACTCCAGAGTACAGCAGGTGCTCAGAAGCCAAGGGAAGTCCGAGTTCTACGACT
>JALHUF010000633.1 GCA_022866195.1 Terriglobia bacterium | reverse complement strand
TGAACGAAAGCGGCGACACCATCATGTCCCTCGAACGCCAGGGCGACAGAGAAAAAGCAGAGCACGCACTCCTCGGCTGGCTGGAGAGGACCATCTATGGGTTGGAGGAAAGGGCTCGTCGTGGCGAGCCGGGACCCGCGGAAGCCTAGACTGACACCTCCCGAGATGTAGTCCTGACCATCCGCGGCGCGGCCGCATTAGGCCAATGCGATTTTCCCAGGAACCCGGGCGCCGTGCGTGAGGGAACTCACTCGCATAGCCGCTATACCACCGGCTCCTGCAACTGAATCTGCATGCAAAGATTCATCGCCGGGGTGACCTCGCGGAACACGGCCAACATGGATTCAACCAAGTCCAGGCCCGTGCTGCTCCGCGTCTCGTTCTCCGACATCGGGTAGTAGAGCTGAAAGCCGGCCCAGTGGCTCCCGGGCGCGACGTGGAGGAGTTTGCGCAGCTTCCGCATCTCGGGGAAGTTGGCTTTCGCGAAGGCCGCCGGCTCGGCTTCCCAACTGCCGGCATGCAGCATGAAGCCTTCGCGGCAGATCAAGCGTTTCAGCTCGCGTTCCATGGGGCTCCTGGGCTTGAGCGCGGCCAGGAGCCGGTACCAGTCCCAGTCAGAGCGCAGTCGGCATTCGCGGTACTCGCGCGGCGCCTTCAGGTAGCCGCGCTCGATTTGCAGCCCGCTCTTAAAGAGCTTGTCGTCAGTGTCCACCTCGATGAAGAACTTCGCGCAGCCGAAACTGACGTGCGAGGAAAGCGGCTTGGCCTCGCGGTTAGCGCGGGGCAGGTAGGCGATCCACTGCCAGTAAACTCCGCGCCCCCAGCGCTCCGTTACAAATGGTTGCCCGTAGCGCGCCTCCAACTCCAGCTTCAGGATACGCGTGATACGCTCGTGGTCCTCCAGATTACCCACTCGAATCCCGCGCCGAAAATCGAGAAACTCGGGGCGAAACCCAATCGCCACCTTGGGCACCGGCAGATTGATCTCGGATTTGCTGGCCATACTTCCACCTGTGAATCTTGAGGATGGATTATATCCGGGCAGACGCCATGTGGCTACCTATAGGCGCCTCTTGGGGTTTGCCTCGAATCGCCTGGCGTTTCCGCCTTGCCGTCGCGATATGTGCACAGATGTGGATCCCTCCATCGTGGCGACGGGCTTTAGCCCGGCAATCGGCTCGCGCGTCGGCCGCACGCAGCGCCCCGGACATTGGGTTGGTGGACCCGCAGTCTCACGCCACGTTCGACGCGATTTTATCAGGAAGCTTCGCCGGAAGTGTGTGCCCCCCCCGCCACCTTGGTTGCCAATGGCCGTTGCCGGTCCAGGCGGTGGAGAGGCACAAGAGGTCGCCGTGCGCGGAAGCAATCAGCCGAGGGCGCAATCCCAGTTCCTCATTGAAGGGCTCGCCAGCGCATTCAAAGCTGGCGCGGCGCGGACAAAAAGTCCCACTCTGAGTTAAGGACGTCATGTAACCCTTCTTTCTTCAAGATCGTCAATTACATTGAATACGGTAGCGGAGGCTATGGGAAGAAGGTAGCGTCACATCTAAGTAGAGACAACGATTCTGGTGCGAAAGCAGTGCAGGATACCGAGGGCCTCACTGAGGAGGAGATGCTTTCATGAAGAGAAAAGTCTGTTTCGTAGCATTTGGGTTGGTGTGTGGCGTGTGGCTGATGTGGAGCGGCAGGGTAATGGCAGCCGACGAGCCCGCGAAGGTTGCTGGGACCTGGGAGATGACGTATGAGGGTCCCCGTGGAACCAGGACTCAGACCCTGACCATCCAGCAGGATGGCAGCGCCATCAAGGGAACCGCCAAGGGACAGCGAGGCGAGGCGCCGCTGGAGGGTTCCGTTACGGGCAGCAACATCAAGTTCACCATTACGCGTGAAACTCCCAACGGCACTTTCACCCTGGAATACTCCGGCACGGTTGAAGGGGATTCCATGAAGGGAAAAGTGCACAGTGAACGGTTCGACGGCGAGTGGACAGCCAAGCGTGTGAATGCCGCCGGTGAAAAGTAATTTGTTGCCGCCGAGGCGGACTGTGCGTGGCAAGATGTGAAGGTGTTCCCGGCCCGCACGGAATGGTGTTCGGAAGCCTGCGGGTAACCGTGGGACCGGACTGCGAGGCAACGCAACATGAAGAAGTGGATGCCGTGTCTGATGGTGGTCTGGGTGGGAGTAGCTCTGGCCCAAGGCCCGGCAACGGCCCCATCGTCGCCGCCCGGGGCGTCTCCCTCTCAGCCGATCCGGCCCGTCGGCATGGTCACTCAAATCAAGCCGGGTAGCCTCACGTTGCATTCGGACGCCGGTCCCGAGCTGCTGGTGACGTTGCCGGAGGGAATCTCCGTGGTGCGCGTTCCACCGGGCGCGAAGGACCTGAAGGCGGCTACCCCGATAACCGTCGGCGACATCAGCATCGGCGACCGCGTATTGGTCCGGGGCCGTGTCTCCGATGACCAGAAATCCTTCCTTGCCACGTCAGTCATCGTGATGGCTAAGACGGATCTGGAGAAGGCACGCGAGGCTGAGCGTGCCGAGTGGCGGCGTGGGATCGGGGGACTGGTGAAGGCGGTGAATCCGGAGACGAAGGAGATCACCCTTTCGGTTCCGAACGTGCTGCCCACGCCGGGAAATCTCACTCGTCCCGTGGTCCTTGCGCTCGCGGCCAACGCCGTCCTGCTGCGCTACGCTCCGGATTCGATCAGGTTCAGCGACGCCGAACCCAGCGCCTTCGGAGAAATCAAGGTGGGAGACCAAGTGCGTGCCCTGGGCACAAAGAGCGAAGACGGGAGCCGCTTTGCCGCCGTAAAGCTGGTTTCGGGAACCTTCCGCAACCTCGGGGCGACGGTGATTTCCGTTGACGCGGCGAACGGCGTCGTGACGGTGAAGGATCTGGCTTCGGGCAAGCCGGTTGTGGTGCGGACAAATCCTGATTCGGGGCTGCACCGCCTTCCACCCTTCCTCGCCCAAATGATCGCCAGGTTCAACTCCGGCGAGTCGGTTTCCGGTACGATGTCCGGGCAACCTCAAGGCACCGGCCCCGGAGGTTGGCGTGGCGGCGGGCCGCCTTCCGGCGCCAAGCCGGAGCGACGTGAAGCCGGCGGTCCCGGTAACGAGCCTGGACATGGACCGCCCGACTTTCAGCAGATGCTCGAACGTACACCGCCGCTGGTGCTAGGCGACTTGAAGCCGGGCGAGGCGCTGATGGTCCTCAGCACGGAGGGAGCGATATCCTCTGAAGTGACGGCCATCATCGTTCTTGCTGGTGTCGAGCTAATCCTGGCCGCCCAACCCAAGGGCAGCGACCAGATGGTGCTGGGGCCTTGGACCATGAGCGCAGGTGAAGGCGGACCGTGATGTGGATTGCCCGTGTGGGTGCCGAGCGGCGCAGCGGTGTGGTTTTGGTTGCGGGTAATTGATCGGAAAGAAGCTGCTTTGCTTTTGCGTTTTTCGATTTTCGAATTTCGAGTTTCCAGTTTCGAATTTCCAGTTTCTGATTTCGAGACGCCTGCTTTTAGGAAGAATCTCTGGAGGATCCAGGAATGTCCGCTCTTATTCGATGTGTGGAACGCACGTTGGTGGCGATGCTGGCGTCATCTTTCCTTTGCGGCGCGCTCCTCGCGCAGTCCGGCGAGGTGAGCCTGCGTGGTCAAGTCACGGACCCTTCCGGTGCCGTCGTGCCGGCCGTCACGGTTACGGTCATTGGAGCCGACGGAGCGACACACGAGGCCCAAACCAACGAAGAGGGCCGATA
>JALHUF010000632.1 GCA_022866195.1 Terriglobia bacterium | reverse complement strand
GGATTCATCCAGCGCGCTTCCGGCGATGACGTTTTCGTGCACCACTCGGCCATCCAGGCAACCGGGTTCAAGTCGCTCAGCGAAGGTGAGACGGTGGAGTTTACCGTCACCAAAGGCCCCAAAGGGTGGCAGGCTGAGAACGTCGTAAAAGTCTAAGAAATTAGAGGGGGCTTCCGCTCCCGCGGGAGCCCCCTCATTGAATGGTCCGGAAGCGAGTGCGCACATGGTGATCCAATACATCGGATTTCAATCGAAAGCCCGTGGCAGGGATTACTCCTACCGCGTCGTGGATGCCAAGAACGAGCCGCGTGAGTTCACCTTGACCATTTCGAACCAAGCGTTCGTCGAGCGACATGTGCCCTACCAGGATGCCGCCGGCCTCTGCTATCAGAAATTGCAGCGAGAGCTCGCCACGGAGAACCCCGAGAGCCCCCTCCAGCGCCACTACACCATTTCCGACCAGGAACTCGACGAGTACCGGGAGAAGTACCGCCCCAGCAAGAAACGCGGCGCCTAGATCGCGGCAACGAGCTCCGCGCAGAATCTAACACCCCGACCCGCATTTCTCGGCGCCTATTTCCTTGCGGTATGGTTTGACACCATCTACCCGGGGAGGGACCCTCCTGCCAAACGACGAAGAAACGGCCCATTTGCAGCAAGTCGGGTGCTACGAGATGCGGGAGCGGGTTTACGAAACTTCCTGGGAACACGTCTACTCGTGCCCTATGAGCCTCGATGCTTCCTCGGGCGCGGTGATGCGCCGCAAAGGTCTGCACCGGGCGGCCCCTCCCTGCAATCCAACATTTAGCGTTTGATGTTCGCCCCCCGAATCGCTAAGCTAGGCGGCCGACCAGCATGCCCAAATACGTCTTAGCTCTTGACCAGGGAACCACCAGCTCGCGTGCGATTCTCTTTGACCGCGAGGGGAATGTCTGCGCCTCGGCCAGCCAGGAATTCAAGCAGTACTACCCGCAGCCAGGCTGGGTGGAACACGATGCGGAAGAGATTTGGCAATCGCAGCGGGCGGTAGCAGAGAAAGTTATGGCAGAAGGGCCGGAAGGAAGGGTCGGGCCCGAGACCCTCGCCGCCATCGCCATCACCAACCAGCGCGAAACCGTGGTGCTCTGGGACCGCGCCACCGGCAAACCGCTCAACCATGCCATCGTCTGGCAATGTCGCCGCACCGCCCCCATGTGCGACCGCATCCGGCAGGAGGGCTTTCACCCGACGCTGCGCGAGAAGACGGGTCTGGTCACGGACGCGTATTTTTCCGGCACCAAGATCGCCTGGCTGCTCGAGAACGTTCCCGGGGCGCGGGAGCGGGCCGCGCGCGGCGAACTGGCCTGCGGGACCATCGACGCCTGGCTCATCTGGAACCTGACGCGCGGGCGCACCCACGCGACGGATGTCAGCAACGCCTCGCGCACCCTGCTCTTCAATCTGCGTTCCTTGAACTGGGACGAAGAGATTCTCCGCTACTTCCGCATTCCCGCTTCCTTACTCCCCGAAGTGAGATCCTCGAGCGAAGTCCTGGGCGATACGGACCTGTTCGGCGCGAGTGTCCCCATCGCCGGGGTGGCAGGCGACCAGCAGGCTTCGCTTTTCGGCCACCAATGCTTCCGGCGGGGGGCGGTCAAGAACACCTACGGGACAGGCTGCTTTCTCCTGATGAATACGGGCGCGGAGATTCCGCACTCGCAATCAGGCTTGCTCGCCACCATCGCTTGGGGCCGCCAGGGAAAGACGGTGTACGCGCTGGAGGGGAGCGTGTTTATTGCCGGGGCCGCACTTCAGTGGCTGCGCGATGAGATGAAGCTCATCCAGGACGCGGCGGAGAGCGAAGCTATGGCCCGGGCGGTGCCCGACACCGGCGGGGTCTACTTTGTCCCGGCGTTTGTAGGGCTGGGGGCGCCGCACTGGGACGCCTACGCGCGAGGCACCATGGTTGGCATCACCCGCGGCACCAACCGCCATCACGTGGTGCGCGCGGCACTGGAAGCCATTGCCTACCAGACCCGCGCCGTAGTCGATGCCATGGCCGAAGACTCCGGACTGCGCCCGGAAGTGCTCCGCGTGGACGGTGGGGCGGCACGCAATGACTTCCTCTGCCAGTTCCAGGCGGATATCCTCGGCATCCCCGTCGACCGGCCTGCCACCACCGAGTCCACGGCTTTGGGCGCCGCCTATCTGGCGGGCCTGGCCACTGGCTTCTGGAACGATGAGCAGGATTTAAGCCGCCAGCTCAGAATCGCTCGCCGCTTTGAACCCGCGATGGAAGCCGGGCGGCGCGAGGAGCTCTACGCTGGCTTCGAGCGCGCCGTGGAGCGCGCCAAGGGTTGGGCTGTTTAACCTGCTGTTCGGTCTCTGAAGAGAGAACCCCTCAAGCGTCGCTCGTGCAACCCCTTGTGAGGAAGCTGCCCAAGCCGCGCTGCTAAGCTGACGCAGGCGGCGCTGGCACTAAGGATTCAAGGTTCTGAGTCGAACCGGCGTTCCCGGGGCAAAGGCGGGGCCGAGTCGCACCTTGCATCGCCCGCCCCGCACCACGACGTCCATCGCGCGGTCCTTCCACCACCAATCCACTTGGCCGATTCGCGTGGACACACCGCGGACACTGAGCGGTCGGTCCAGCCAATCTGCCGGCACGCCCGCGCCCACCACCAGTGTCGGCTCGCCCGCCGACTCGTCGAGATAAGCCAGCATATCCATCTGCAGGAGCAACATCTCGGCGGCCGTCCAGTAGTGCGGCGTCACATGCGGCGGATTCACCCAGCCGCGCACGCGTTCCCATTGATGGAAAGTGTTTTCTTCGCCCTGCCCTTCCCACCACGTGTAGAGGCCCGGGGAAGCCTGATGACCCCAGTACCACTCAAGGGTATTCCAGGTGCGCTGCGGCTGACCCAGGAAGAGCCATTGATGCGCCTCGGCGAGGTCAAAGTAGGTCCAAAGTCGCGGCTCCCGGAAACCGCCCTGAGCATCGCGCAGCTTTTCCCAGCGGGCTGCAAGACCGCGGCGAAAGGCCTCGGCATCTGAAGCAGCAATCCAAGTTGGCCAGAGACCGCTGATGAACGTCCGCTCGTTCTCGGACTCAGGCGGCTGGAAAGCTTGCAACCAGGCGCGCTGCAAG
>JALHUF010000631.1 GCA_022866195.1 Terriglobia bacterium | reverse complement strand
TGACCGGCGCGGTCTCCGTCAAGCCATAACCCTCGTACACGGGGAGTCCCATAGCGTGGAAGAACTCCGCCACCTCCCGCGATAGCGGAGCGGCACCAGAGATAATAATGCCCAGACGCCCGCCCATCTGCGCCCGCACCTTCGAGCAGACCAATGCATCAGCCACTGCGTGTTTCAAGCGCAGACTGCGGGGTGGGGTGCGGTTCTCGAGCCTGTAAGGGAAATGCCGGCGGCAGACCGTGACGGCCCAGCGGAAGAGGCGCTGATTCAGCGGTGAGGCTTGGTGAACGGCTTCCACAACTCTTTCGTGGATTTTCTCCAGCACGCGCGGTACTACGCCCATCACCGTGGGCCGGATATCTACCAGGTTCTGCGGCAACGCTTCCAGGCTCTGGCCGTAACCGATGGAAACACCTCGCCAGAAAAACGTGTAGTCGAGCATCCGCTCCAAAATGTGACTGAGGGGCAGGAATGATATCGCCACATCGCCGGGGCCCAGAGGGAACAATTCCTGACAGGCCAAAACGTTCGAAACAATGTTGGCGTGGGTCAGGGGAACCCCCTTGTACTGCCCGGTGGTTCCGGAGGTGTACAGAAGAGTCGCCACCCCTTCCGGCCTCACCTCCAGTGCTCTCCGCCGGAAGGAATCGACCGGATCGGGGGACCGTCGCGACTCGTTGTCGACGACCGCGTGCCAGTCGTGAACGCCGGTGGCAGCGGACGGGAGGCGATCCATCACCAGGATGAATTTCATTTCCGGCAGCCGGGAGCGAAGGCTCACCACCTTCTCGAGCTGCGTGACGCTGGACACGACCGCACCCCGTGAACCCGAATCACGCAGGATGTGTTCAACATCGGGCGCGAGCAGCTTGGAATAAATGGGAACGTCGATTAGACCTAACCCTAACGCTGCGTAATCCGTCAGCGCCCACTCCCAGCGGTTCTCCGCCATGATCGCGAGCCGGTCGCCGGGCTTGATCCCCAGGCCTTCCAGCGCCCGGGCCAGCGCCGCGACTTGCCTGAGCGCTTCTCCAGCGGACACACCGCCATACCCGGCCCCGGATTTGATGAGAAAAGCGTCCGTCTTCTGGTGTCTGTCAATGGACAGGAGAAACAGTTCGTTTAGTGTTCGGCAGTTGCGGACACCCATGGGTTCGGAAACGCGCGTAAATTGCGCTTCTGCGCCATCTTAACACATTCGCAAAGGAGCGCCGTGCGGGGCGGCCAGGGAACAGGTGAGGGTGGGATCTGCGCAGTTCTCTCTGCTACCGTCCGGCGTAGTTGCGAAGCTAGCACCGGCGGGAGTCGGAGTCAACAGAACCGCAGGAGCAGGGCCGCACCGGGTCGCCCGCGCTGCTCTTTCCCTTTGCCCACCGATGGGCTAAGATTTCTTTCGAGGTACGCAAGATGGCAGATCCGGTCACCGCTGCTCCGAAAGACCAACTCCAAGCCGGGCGCGAATACCGCCCGGTGCGGGCACCGCGTGGCACGCGCATCACCTGCAAGGGCTGGCAGCAGGAAGCCGCCATGCGCATGCTGATGAACAATCTGGACGCGGAAGTCGCCGAGCGCCCTGAAGACCTCATCATTTATGGCGGCACCGGCAAGGCCGCGCGCAACTGGGAGTGCTATCAGGCTATCGTTGCAGCGTTGCAGGCGCTCGAAAACGACGAGACCTTGCTGGTCCAGTCTGGGAAGCCGGTGGGGGTTTTTCAGACACACGAGTGGGCGCCGCGCGTGCTGATTGCCAATGCCAACCTGGTCGGCCACTGGTCCACCTGGGAGAAATTCCGGGAGTTGGAGCGCCTGGGGCTTATCATGTACGGCCAGATGACCGCAGGGAGCTGGATCTACATCGGCACCCAGGGAATCTTACAGGGCACATTCGAAACCTTTGCGGCGGCGGCGCAGAAGCACTTCTCAAGTGACCTCAGCGGGAGGCTGGTCGTTTCTGGCGGCCTGGGGGGCATGGGGGGCGCGCAGCCTTTGGCCGCTGCGCTCAACGGCGGGGCGTTCCTGGGCGTGGAAGTGGATGCCGAGAAGATCAAGCGGCGCATCCGCACCGGTTATTGCGACATCTGCGTCAACAACCTGGACGAGGCCCTGCGCATCCTCAAGAACGCGGTGCGGCAGAAGCAGGCTGTCTCGGTAGGGCTCATCGGGAACTGTGCCGAGGTAATCCCGGAACTCGCCCGCCGCGGCGTCGTTCCTGACCTGCTCACTGACCAGACCAGTGCCCACGACCCATTGAACGGGTACATCCCCGCGGGCCTGAGCCTGGAGGATGCGGCCGAACTCCGCCGCAAGAACCCTCAGGACTACCTGAAGCGTGCTTATGAGTCGATTGCGCGGCACGTCACCGGGATGCTCGAATTGCAGAGACTCGGTGCGGCCACGTTTGACTACGGGAACAACATCCGCACCATGGCCTTCGAGCATGGCGGCGTCAGGGACGCTTACAACTTCCCCGGCTTCGTTCCGGCCTACATTCGCCCTCTGTTCTGCGAAGGCCGCGGGCCGTTCCGCTGGGTGGCGCTTTCGGGCGAGCCTGCGGATATTTACCGCACCGACGAACTGGTCCTCGAACTCTTCCCCGATAACGCCATCCTGAACCGCTGGATTCGCCTGGTTAGGAAGCACGTGAAGTTCCAGGGACTGCCGGCGCGCATTTGCTGGCTAGGCTACGGCGAGCGCGCGCTATTTGGCGAACGTCTGAACGACCTGGTAGCAAAGGGCGAGCTCAAGGCGCCCATCGTGATTGGGCGCGACCACCTGGATTGCGGCTCCGTAGCTTCCCCTTTCCGCGAAACGGAAGGCATGAAGGACGGAAGCGACGCCATCGCCGATTGGCCCGTGCTCAATGCATTGCTCAATACGGCGTCGGGCGCCAGTTGGGTCTCGTTTCACAATGGCGGCGGCGTGGGCATTGGCTATTCGCTCCACGCGGGGCAGGTGACAGTGGCCGATGGCACGCCGGAAATGGCCAAGCGCCTCCAGCGGGTCTTGACGAATGACCCGGGTATCGGCATCGCCCGCCATGCCGACGCCGGCTATGAAGACGCGATGAACTTTGCGCGGAAAGCAGGAGTGAAGATTCCGATGGTGAAACCAGTGACAAGTGACGAGTGACAAGTGACGAGCAAACACACAAGCTGGCACGTACTCCGGACTAGTCACTCGTCACTTTTCACTTGTCACTGCCGTTAGCTCTTCTTGGAGGTGACGGCGAAAAAGACTGAGGGTTTCTGTTCGACTTTCTTGCTCTTGCACTTCGGGCAGGCGACCTGCCCTTTTTCGTATTCTGCAAGAGTCGTAATCACATTGAACATTTTCTTGCACTCTTTGCAGTAATAGTCGTAGCTCGGCATGAGAACTACCTCCCGCTTTCGTCTGGAGATATTGTAGCAGAACACCCAACTTCGTCAAATGTCACCCCACGCCTCGCGCCCGTTATTCTTCCGCAACGCCACGCAGCTCTTGACCCTGGCCGGGCCGCCGGTCCCACGTCGCGGGGCGGCTCTGGGTGAACTCGGCATCATCCGGGACGGCGCGGTGCTGACCCTGGGATCAAAGATCCTCCGCGTCGCCCCGACGCGCGAACTTGAAGCCGAGGCGCATCGCTGGCGGGCCCAAGTCATCGACTGCCGAGGCCGGCTGGTAATGCCCGGCTTCGTTGATTGCCACACTCATCTGGTCTTTGCCAGCAGCCGCGTGGACGATTACGAGCAGCGCATCCACGGCAGGAGCTACGAAGAAATCGCCGCTGCGGGTGGAGGAATCGGTCTTTCGGCGCGCCAACTGCGCGAGGCAACGCCGCAGGAATTGCTTGTCCAGGCCTCCCGCTTCCTGCGAGAGTTCGCCGCCCACGGCACGACCACCGTCGAGGTGAAATCCGGTTACGGCCTGGACGTTGCCGGTGAGATGAAGATCCTCGAAGTGGTGCGCCGGCTCCGCCGCATCTCACCCATGGAACTCGTTCCGACCCTGCTGGCCGCCCACGCGCTTCCGCCGGAATACAAGGGACGATCGAAAGCTTATGTCAGCCTGATGTCGAGACGACTGATTCCCGCTGTCGCTCGGAAGAAGCTTGCCGAGTTTGTGGATTGCTTCTGTGACCGGGGCGCATTCAGCGTGCCAGAGTGTCGGCAAGTGCTGGGAGCCGGAATCCGCCACGGCCTGATCCCACGTGTCCACGCCGAGCAGTTAAGCCGCACGGGCGCCAGCCGCTTAGCTGTGGAGCTGGGGGCAGCATCGGCGGACCACCTCGACCACGTGACCGAGGCAGATATCCGCGCCCTGGCTCGCTCGGACGTGGTGGCCACGCTCGTGCCCGGGGCGAATTTCCACCTTGGTCTCGGCATTTATCCTCCCGCCCGGCGGCTGATCGATGCGGGAGCGGTGGTGGCGCTGGCGACGGACTTTAATCCCGGCACGAGCCCCACGCTGAACATGCAATTCATCCTGAGCCTGGCTTGCTCCGCCCTGCGTATGACGCCCGCGGAAGCCGTCACTGCCGCCACCATCAACGCCGCTTATTCCTTGCGCCGGGTCGACCGGCTCGGCTCGCTCGAGCCCGGCAAACAGGCCGACCTCGTCGTCATGGACGTAAGCGACTACCGCGAAATCCCCTATTACTTCGGCTGGAACCATTGCGTGGTGACCGTAAAGCGGGGGCGCATCATCTCTGAACGGCGCGCGGAGCTTTAGGCCGGCAGGCTCGGCAGTTGTTGGCGGTTGGCTGCTAGTGGTTGGTTGTTGGTTGCCCGTTACTCGTTGGTGGTCCTTGCCGAACGCTGCGCGAACTCACTCGTGATACATTGAATCTATGCAGACCATCGTCGAGTGCGTGCCCAACTTCAGTGAGGGGCGCGACGCCCAGAAAGTTGAGGCCATCATCCAGGCCATCCTGGCGGGCCCGGACGTTTATCTCCTCGACAAGGAGATGGACGCCGACCACAACCGCTCGGTCATCACGATTGTGGGCAGTCGGGAGGGCATCGGGGAGGCGGCGCTGCGCGGCATCGGGCGAGCCGCTGAGCTTATCGACCTTAATCACCACCAGGGAGCGCACCCGCGCATCGGCGCCACGGATGTCGTCCCCTTCGTTCCCATCTCCGGCGTAACCCTTGAAGATTGCGTCCAAATCGCCGACTGGGTGGCCGCGGAAACCTGGCGACGATTTCACATTCCCACCTACCTTTATGAAGCCGCAGCGCGCAAGCCGGGCCGGAAGAACCTGGAAAACATTCGTCGCGGGCAGTTCGAAGGCCTGCGGGACGAAGTCCGTACGAACCCCGAGCGAGGGCCGGACTACGGCGAAGCGGCGCTGCACCCCACGGCCGGCGCAACGGTGGTGGGCGCGCGCAAATTCCTCATTGCTTACAACATCAATCTCAACACCCCCGACGTGGCGTTAGCCAAAGCAATTGCCAAGAAAATCCGCGCCTCCAGCGGCGGTTTTCCCTGCGTCAAGGCCATGGGCGTGGAATTGAAGGCCCGAAATCTGGCCCAGGTCTCCATGAACCTCACGGATTTTGAAACCACACCCATAGGCGTGGTATTCGACGCGGTAGGGCGCGAAGCCGCCGCGCACGGCGTCGCCATCGTCGGCAGCGAGATTGTAGGCCTGGTTCCCCGCCACGCGCTGGAGGACGCCTCCGTCCACTACCTCAAAGTGGAGAATTTCCATCCCGACTTGATCGTGGAGAATCGCCTCGCGCGCGTCCTCGAGGAACAAGTATCCAGAACCACACGTCCTTCGGCCGCCAGCCTGCACGCCCTGGCGGAGCAATTCGTCACCGCAGTGGCTGCCCCCACGCCCACGCCGGGCGGTGGGAGCGTCTCGGCCCTGGCTGCCGCTCTGGCGGTGGCCCTGGGAGAAATGGTGTCTGGGCTGACGCTGAAGCGCAAATCCTATGAAGCGCATCACCATACTCTGAAGCAAGCGCTCGATCGCCTGAGCCAACTACGTAACCGTCTGCTCGAAAACATCGACCGCGACGCGCAGAGCTACGAAGCAGTGCTGGCCGCGCTGAAGCTGCCCAAATCCACGGAATCCGAACAGGCCACGCGCGCCAGGGCGATGGAAGAAGCGAACAAAACCGCAGCGCTGGTGCCGCTGGAAACGGCAGAACTCGTCATGGAGGCCGTCCAGCTCATCGAAGCCCTGCGGTCCGTCACGCTCCCCCAGGCTGCTTCAGACCTTGCTGTCGCCCTCTACCTGGCCGAAGCTGCCCGGCGCGGCGCGCTCGATAACGTCCGTGCGAATCTGCCCTCGATTCAGGACCGCGCTTGGGTTTCCAGCATCCTGGAGCGGATTCAGGCTCTCGAGCATCGTTCCGGGTCCCAGGCGCCTGGGTAGCGGCGTCGGGCGCTGGAACCTGGGGTCAGAACACCAGGCCTTTGGAACGCAACCACGCGGAGTGGTTTGAACAGTCTCGGTGGACCGAGGCTAAGAGGGCCGGAGAGCCGTGGGCCAGCCCCCGACAACACCCCTCGAGAGTGCATCCCCGCTGCCTTCCCTGCCGGAAGTTCACCGGACGGTGAGCATTCCCAGGGGCGCCAGCTTCTGGCGCAAGCTCTGGGCTTTCTCCGGGCCTGGCTTCGTCGTCGCCGTAGGCTACATGGACCCGGGCAACTGGGCGACAGACATCGCCGGCGGGTCGCGCTTTGCCTATCGCCTGATCTTCGTCCTGATGCTATCCAACCTCATGGCGGTGCTGCTGCAAACGCTCGCGGCGCGCCTGGGCATT
>JALHUF010000630.1 GCA_022866195.1 Terriglobia bacterium | reverse complement strand
CTGGAGTCGGGGGGATTCAGGGTGTTCATTCTTCCCCAATCGATTGCGATGAGTGCCGACGAGGTGGCGCGTGTTCGCGAGTTCGCGGAGAACGGCGGGACGGTCATCGCCGACTATCGCTTGGCGAGGATGAACGAACACGGCCGTGACCTCGGGCAGGGGCAATTGGACGCGCTGTTCGGTATTGCCCGAGGCGTGACCCAACCTGCCGCGGCAGGCCCGGTGCGCGGCATCGCGGATTTCCGCGGCGTGCAGTTGAAAGGCAAGAGTTGGAATCTGAAAACAGGCGAGACGAACCTGGAGTTGCACGGTGGGACGGCCCTCGCTCAACAGGGGAATGTCCCCGCGGTGATTGTGCGGGAGGTGGGGAAGGGCCTGGCCGCATATCTAAACCTTGAGCTTTTCCCGTACCAGCACTGGCGAGTGCGGCCTGGCCCTGAAGCCCCGGTGCGCGAATTGATGGGTGCGCTGCTCGCCCAGGCCGGCATACAGCCCAGGGTTCGAGTACTGGATTCACAGGGCGCCCCCGTGCCAGCAGTCGAAGCGGTCGTTTACGACTTCGGAGGGCAACAGCTCGTGGCAGTGTTTCGAAATCCTCAAGTGGATCCCGGCGGGTGGGCCGACGGGCCGCGCGTTCCGGAACGCGGCTGGAGCGAAGAAGTTGACAACTCAGCTCTGGAAATGCCAGTGGAGGCAACCGTTCACCTGCCGGAAGGTTTCCACGTTTACGACGTGCGCGGGGCCAAGGCCCTCGGCCAGGTGTCAACACTCCGAGCAAGGATTGATCCCTGGACGCCACTGGTCTTTATGCTCTCCCCAACACCCATCAGCGGGCTGAAGCTCCGGGCTCCATCCACCCTCCCGCATGGACGGAAAGCTGAAATCGAAGCGCAAATCGAAGATCAACCAGTTGTAGTGCAACCGCGTATCGTTCGCCTCGAGGTATTCGACCCGGCAGGAAAACTTGTCGAGCACTACTCCGGCAATATCCGCTTTGAGGGTGCGCTCGGAAAACTGGAGATTCCCTTTGCCTGGAACGACTCGCCGGGTGCCTGGAGAGTCTGCGCTCGCGAGATAGCGAGCGGTGCAAGCGCGGAAACCACGCTGCAAGTTAGCTCCTGAGTCGAGCTTGCCGATACGTGAATGAGGAGCCTGCCCATGTACGCAGCCAAAATGCGTCTCTGCTTGCTGGGAGTTTCCCTCTCCCTGCGAGCCGAGGAGCTTCCTGCCAACCGCTGGGTCGAGCTACGAAAGGACTCCGTGGGAGCACGCCGCGGCAGTGCGATTCGCTATGTCCCGGAGGCGCAGGCGTTCTTTCTCTGGGGCTTTATGAACGCCGATCCCGACCTCCTCCAGGAACATCCCTTGATGGAAGTCCCGGAATACGACGTGGTCTATTTCGATCCGGCAGAAGGTTTGTGGCGCAATCATCTGCCCCGGCAGCGGACAGTGGAATGGAGCAGGAAGCTTCCGCTGAGTTACATTCCGAGGACCTACGCGGGAATAACCACCGGAAGCGAGCGCACACTGCTTCGCGGACCGACCGATGAGGCAGACGGAGTTACGCGACCGGATCTGAACATAGTCTTCGACCAAGTGACCTATCACCCAGGTCTCCGGTCTTTGGTCTACTTCACCGGAGGGTTGACTGCCGCCTATGACGTCGCTGCTCGCCGCTGGCTTGACCTGGCGCCGAAGCACTCCCCGCCTCCCGTGGTGGGTGGTTCCCTTGTGTATGACCCGGTTAACGACGAGGTTCTCCTCTTGGGGGGAGGGCATGTTGCGGAAAGAGGCCCGGATGGAAAAACCGTCGGTTACACTGGAACCTGGGTTTACAGGAACAAAGATAACGAATGGCGCCGTGTGCCAGGGGACCTCCAGCCGCCGCCCCGAATGAATACGCGCCTTGTCTGCGATACCAAGAACCAGGTGCTGGTTCTTTTTGGCGGAGATAGCCAGAGTCATTACCTGGCTGACACCTGGGTTTACGATTTGAGGAATCGAACGTGGCGTAAGTCAAAAGCGCTCGGCGGACCGGGGCCCCGGGCCGGTCATTTCACGGTCTACGACCCTGCTACCGGGTGGGTCATCATCGGTGGCGGCTACAACCTTAGCGATCTCACAGACATGTGGGCCTACGACGCGGCTGCGGATCGCTGGCAGCGGCTCGCCGGAGAGGTCCCTACGGGATTCTACGTCACCGCCGATATCGCACCCGAGCGGCGCTTGATTATCCTGGTGACCAACACCAGGGCCCCGGGCGACACCATGACCTGCAACGTGCTCTACCCGGTGCGGACCACCTATGGGTACCGGATCGACTCGGGAACAATCGTGCGCTCGGAAGCTTCACCGATCTCCGAGCAGCTATCAATGCCCAAGTGGCCTCCCCCTGAAAGCGCCGACGCTACTAGCGCCGTACGGCGGCAGGTGCAAGCGTCCAGGCTAAACGCCCTGCCGCACAATCGCTGGGTGCTCTTGCGCGAGCCCGGCAGGCTGGCTCCCACGCGAACCTGGGGATCAGCGACCTTCGATACCGATCGCGGTCAGATTCTCTACTGGGGCGGAGGCCACTGCGGATACGGCGGGAACGATGTGGAGAGCTACGATCCCGAGGCTCATACCTGGCGCAGTCTTGACCGGGCACCGGAATATCCGGAGCGCACCTGGGATAAGGGCGTGCGTCTGGCGGGTGTGACCTTTCAAGGCAAACCTTGGACGGAGCACGGCCGCAGGATTTACGCGTATGATCCGGTGAGCCGAAAGATGGTCATGATGCGGCGCGTTCGACTGACCAGGGGTTACGATCCCGAAACGCTACGGCTCTTCCCTTCCAGTCAGGAACCCGCGCCCGACGCTCTCGTAAACCCGCCCTCTTCTTATGTGAAGTACACCACGTGGACTTTCGCTCCGGACACAGCACAGTGGGAATTGCTGGGTCCGGCACCCGTGGGTGTGGATACCTTGGTCAGCACGCGCCACGGAGTGATGGGTGTGAATGTCGATTGGCCTTCCAGGTTGAACGACGCCGGCTATCTGCTGCCCTGGAGGCCTGGGCAGAAATACCCGGACACAGCCATTTACCTGCTCGATGTGGCCGAGGGACGCTGGCTGCGGTTGGATGAGACTCCGCCGTCGCCACAGAATCTGTACGAGATAACGAGCTTGGCCTATGACTCCAAACGCGACCGCGTCATCCTGCACGGTGCCGGCGAGCGCCAGGACGAGCTGTGGATCTTCGACATCCCCAAACAGCAGTGGAAGAACAGGCAGCCGAAGGTGGCGGCTCCAGCAGGTGCAGCGCCGCCGGTGGCGAGCCGCGAGGCCGTGTACCTCCCGAGCGAGGATGTCTTCCTTACTTATGGTCCGGCGCCGGAAGACCAAACCGTGCCAGCCGTGTGGGTCTACAGCGTGAGCGACAACGTCTGGCGCAGGGTGGATGTTCCACCGCCCCCGGAGGTGGAACGGGGCGCGCCGGTCAGCCAGAATCGGGCGATGGTGTACGACCCGAAACGGGACTTGATTTTGTTGGTGCTGGGGAGGGGCGGCGATGACGGGAAGGCGTTCGTTTACGCGATGCGGTACCGTCACGCCAGCGCGCGCTTCCTTGGCCCTGCCGGCAACTAAGCCGGAAACTGTGTTTGCTTAGCGATCTCTTGGCCGGATTCGATTCGGCTGCTCTGAGGTTTGAAAGG
>JALHUF010000629.1 GCA_022866195.1 Terriglobia bacterium | reverse complement strand
GTCGAGCAGGTGCTGGAACTGCCGAAATACGGCGTCTATCATCTGGTGCTCGGCGCGCCCCTCACCGTCGATGCGGAGGCGTTCAAATCGCCCGCGCACGACCTGGAAGGGTTACTGCGCGAAATCATCGCGCGGCTGCGCGAGGCGAAAACCGAAAGTGGAAAATAGAAACTGGAAATTCGCCCGCTGAGCGTGTAGCCAGTTCGGCGCGGGACCGGACGCGGTAGTGACTCACTGGCCGCCGGCCAATTTTCGAATTTCGCTTTTCGAGTTTCGCTGGTAAGGCAGCGGGGAATTGCAGCATGGAAAAATCCTCCATGGCCGCCATAGTGCACTACGCGCTCGCGCCGGGCGCGGTGGAATTGCGCGAAGTCGCTCGGCCCGCCGAGCTGGCAGACGATGAAGTCCTGCTCGCCACGCGGGCCGTGGGCGTCTGCGGCAGCGAGATCCACCAGTATCACAACACGCAGAGCTGGCCGGTGCGGGTGCCGGTCATCCTGGGGCACGAGTTTTGCGGCGTGGTGGCGCGCGTGGGCGGAGCTGTGCGCGGATTCCGTGCCGGCGAGCGCGTCACCTCGGAAACCGCCGCGCGGATCTGCGGCGCCTGTTTCTACTGTCGCACCGGCGACTACAATCTCTGTCCCGAGCGGCTGGGTTTTGGCTACGGCCTGGACGGCGGCATGGCGGAGTTTGTCAGAGTCCCGGCGCGCTGCCTGCATCATCTGCCGGACGCGGTTTCGTTTGAGATGGCCGCGCTCGCCGAACCCGCCTGCGTCGCCTACAACGCCACCTGCGTCAAGACTCACCTGCGGCCGGGTGATTCGGTGTTGATTCTAGGTCCCGGGCCGATTGGGCTTCTCTCGCTGGCGCTGGCGAGACTCGCCGGGGCGGGCTGGCGGGGCGTGGTGGGCCTGAAGCAAGATGAGAAGCGGCTGGCCATTGCCAAGACGCTGGGCGCTGACGCCACGATTATCGCGGACGACCAAGACCCGCGCGCGGCCGTGCGTTCCGTCGGCGACGGCCTGGGCGTGGACGTGGTCATCGATGCTACAGGCAGTTCGCAATCCCTGCGCCTGGCGCTGGCGGCCGTGCGCCCGAACGGGCAAATCACCAAAGTGGGTTGGGGGCCTCAGCCGCTTGATTTCTCACTCGATCCGTTGGTGCAAAAAGCCGCGCGCCTCCAGGGCAGTTTCAGCCACAACTACCCCATTTGGGAGAAGGTGATTGCGCTGATGGCCTCGGGCAGGCTCGATCCCACGCCGCTCGTGGGGCGCGTCGAGCCACTCGCCAACTGGCGCATTTGCTTTGAGGAAATGGCCAGCGGCAAGATCGTCAAAGGTGTGTTGCAGCCATGAAGCCAGACCCCAGCCATTCTCTTGCCGGCCAGGTTGCCGTGGTCACCGGCTCGGCGCGCGGCATTGGCGCCGGCATTGCCAAGAAATTCGGCGAGCATGGCGCCCGCGTGCTGGTGCACGGCCTGGAGCGGGAGGAAGGCGAACGGGTGGTGGCCGCCATCCAGGCGCTGGGGAGCGAAGCCGCGTTGCTGACGGGCGACCTGAAAGAAGAGGCTTTTTGCCGCGCGCTGATTCGGCACGCCCTCGCGCGCTTCGGTCGGCTCGACATCCAGGAGAATAACGCTGCCATCTATCCGCGCGGAAATCTCGAAACCACTTCGGTGGCGTTCAGGGACGAAATTCTCGCCGTCAATTTGCGCGCGCCGTTCATCCTCTGCCAGGAAGCCGTCCAGCACATGAAGGAGCGGCGGAGCGGTTGCATCATCAACATCGGCTCAGTGAACGCGTATGTGGGCCTGCCGAAGGTCTTCGCCTATTCGGTGGCCAAGGGCGGGTTGATGACCCTCACCACGAACCTGGCCAATTACTTGACGCGCTATCGCATCCGCGTCAATCTGATCAATCCTGGCTGGGTGCTGACCGAGGGCGAGCATCACGTCCAAGTGGTGGTGGAGGGCCGCGCGGAGAACTGGCGGGAGGAGGCAGTGAAGACGCGGCCTTTCGGGCGCATGCTCCTGCCCGAGGACCTCGCCGGGGCGGCGCTTTTTTTCGCCACGCATGAAATGGTGACGGGAGCCGTTCTCGACTACGAGCAGGTTGTTACCGGCGCCCCGCCGGAACTTTGAGTCTGGCCGGAAACACGCATGAAACTCGCTGCTTTTCCCAAATGCTTCATGGACCAGCTCGTGCGCGACCGCACGATGACGGTGTTCGACTGGATCGAGATGGCTGCGGACCTGCCCATCGACGGCCTGGAACTCTACGACGGCTTCCTCGCCAGCCTGGAGGAAGCCTATCTGGAGAAAGTGCGCGGGGCGCTCGCGCGGCGGCATCTGGCCATGCCCATGCTCTGCTGCTCGCCCGACTTCACCCGGCCCGGCGCCGCCGAGCGTCGCCAGGAAATCGCCCGCGAGCAGCGCCTGATCGAGGTGACGGCTATCCTCGGCGGCCACTCCTGCCGCGTGCTTTCCGGCCAGCGCCGGCCCGAAGTCACGCGCGCGCAGGGAGTGCGCTGGGTGGTGGAGTGCATCAAGGAGCTTTTGCCTTACGCGGCGGAAAAGAAGGTCGTCCTCGCGCTGGAAAATCACTACAAGGACAACTACTGGCAGTACCCGGAATTCGCGCAGAAGCGCGACGTCTTCCTGGAGATCGTGAACCAGATCGACTCACCCTGGTTCGGCGTCCAGTACGACCCCTCGAACGCCATCGTCGCGGGTGAGGACCCCCTCGAGCTGCTCGAGTCGGTCAAGCACCGCGTGGTGACCATGCACGCGAGCGACCGCTTTCTCAAGCCCGGCCACACGCTGGAGGAGCTCCGCCGGATCGAGGACTCAGTGGGCTACGCCGCCATTCTCTCGCACGGAGTCATCGGGCAGGGACTGAACGATTACCCGCGCATCTTTCGCCTCCTGCGCGAAGTCGGCTACCAGGGCTGGGTCTCGATTGAGGACGGACTGAACGGTCTGGAAGAGATTCGCGCCTCGGCGGAGTTTCTGCGCCCGTTCATGCGCGCCTGAAAGGGTGGCTCAGCGCGGCATGCCGCCGACTGCGTGCAGGTAGGTCTCCACCATGCGCGTGAACGGCCGGACCTTGCCGGGAAGTTCGTGCACAGAAAGAACGGCGGCCTGCCTGATTTCCTCGACGGCGTTGAGCAGAACGCCGATGGCCTCCAGCGCCGCGTCGAGTGGAAAGTCCACGCCCATCAATGCCGTGGGATTGAAGCTGATCGCGGTTCTCAGCTCTCGCTCGATTTTCTCGGCGGTGATGAGCAGGCCGCGTTGCTTCTCCAGGAAAGCGTCCCAGTTCGGGCCGGACTGGGGGAAGCCCTCGTGGGCATGCAGTTGGCCGTAGTGCTCGAGTTCACAACCCAGCCACTCGAGGTCCTGCGCGAGCTGGAGAAGCTTGGGGACCGGCATAGGTTGGTATTGTAACCGATGTTCGCCGGGCGAGCAGGGATTCGTGGCCAGCGAGCGTGGGACGAGGCGCAGCCGGGCCCACTGGGTGGGGCATACATCGCGCCTGTTGCGATGTATGCGAATGAGCGTCCCGCATACATGCCAGAGGTCGGCACGTATGCCCCACCCGCGTCTGGCGCCCGTCGGCGGCGGGGACGCGGCTGCCACAGCCCACAACGGCCCTGAGAGGTGAAGATGGAATATCGCGTTCTCGCTCACGCTGATTTGAACGTCTCGCGCCTGTCGTTCGGCACCATGACGTTTGGCTCGCAGACCGATGAAGCCACGGCCCGGCGCATGGTTGACCGCTGCCTGGAGGCGGGCATCAACTTCCTCGACACAGCAAATATCTACAACCAGGGCCGGGCGGAGACGATTCTCGGCCAGGCACTGGCCGGGCGGCGCTCGAAGGTGGTTTTGGCCACGAAGGTTCGCGGCAAGATGGAGAACGCGCCCGACGAAACCGGCCTCTCGCGCGCCGCAATCTACAAGGCGATCGACTCCAGTCTGCGGCGGCTGGCAACCGATTACGTGGACATCTACTACCTGCATCAGCCCGACTACGACGTGGCAATCGAAGAAACCCTGGCCGCGCTGGACGAGTTGGTGCGCGCGGGCAAGGTGCGCTATCCAGCGGTCTCCAATTACGCCGCCTGGCAGGTGGGCGAAATCCACTGGATCTGCGAAAGACAGGGGTTCAAGCCGCCTTATATTTCGCAGCCCATGTATAACTTGCTGGCGCGCGGCATCGAAGAAGAATACCTGCCGTTTTGCCGGCGGTTTGGAGTCGCCGTAGTTCCCTACAACCCGCTGGCGGGCGGCCTGCTCGCCGGCAAACACGCGCGCGCACGTGAACCCAGCGCGGGAACCCGCTTCGACGGGAACAAACTCTATCTCGACCGTTACTGGCACGACGACTACTTCGCCGCGGTGGAGGAATTGGCGGCCATTGCGCGCGCGGCCGGCAAGACGCTGGTGGAATTGTCTTTCCAATGGCTGCTCAGCCAGCCCCAGGTGGATTCCATCATCCTGGGCGCGTCGCGCCTGG
>JALHUF010000063.1 GCA_022866195.1 Terriglobia bacterium | reverse complement strand
CGGCTGACTCCCAAGGCGATCTGCGAAACTCGCGATGCCAGCGGCGCCTGGACCACCCGGGTGTTTCACGACCGCGCCCCGATTTTTCGAATCGAGACCCCCCTGGACCCGCGTGCCGAGGGGATGTATGACCGCATGAACCCCCTGGGGGCACATGAAATCGTCGTTGAGACACCCCAGCATGGCCTCACCATGGGGCAGCTGGCGGTGGAGCAGTTGGCGAAAGTCGTCGAGGTCTACCGGGACCGCATCCTGGACTTGAAGGGCGACCGCCGTTTCCGCTACGTCAGCCTTTTCAAGGACCAGCGCGCGGTGACGGCCGCCTTGCAGGGGCATGCCCATTCGCAGATGCTGGCCAGCCCCGTCCTGCCGCAAGTCATGCAGAATGAGTTTCGCTGGAGCCAGGACCATTTTCAGAAGAAGGAGCGCTGCCTTTATTGCGACACCATCGAGCAGGAAATTCGGCAGGACAAGCGCGTGGTGGATCAGAACCCGGATTTTATCGCGCTCGGTCCGTTTTCCTCGCGGGCGCCCTACGAGATGTGGATTCTGCCCCTGAGCCACTCCGCGTCGTTTGAAAAAGACCTGCCGGACCCGGGACGTGTGCAGTCGCTGGCCTCCTTCTTCAAGAATTGCCTCGAACGCGTCGAGAATCTCTCGCAGTTGCTGCATATCGTTCTGCATACCGGGCCCAACCTGGAAGCGCGAGGGTGGCCGCAGGGGTGGTGGAGCACGATTGCGGAGGATTTTCATTGGCACATTGAAATCACTCCCGATATCGAAGGCGAGCGCCGGGTCTTTGGGAGCGAGGGCTTTTACTTCAATCCCATTCCCGCGGAAGAAGCGACGCTTGTGCTGCGCGCCCTTGGGCCAGAGGCAGGATCTCCGCGCGCGGAGTGAGGTGAGACGTCGCGTATGTCGGTGACGAGAGATACGTGGAACCAGATGCGGCTGCTGATCTTTGATTTGGATGGCACGCTGGTTGACAGCAAGCTGGATCTGGCGTTGAGCGTCAATGCCATGCGCACGCAGATGGGCTTGGCCTTGCTGCCTACCGAATTGATCACGACCTATATCGGCCACGGCGTGACCAACCTGGTGCGCCGGGCGCTGGGCGAGCAGGCCACCGCGGAGCGCGTCCAGCAAGGACTGACGGCTTTCCTCGAGTACTACGGGTGTCACCTGCTGGATAACACCGTTGTCTACCCCGGCGTCGCCGAGGCCCTGGAGGAGCTTCAAAGCCGGAACCTAGCGGTCCTAACCAACAAGCCTGACGACTTCAGCCGCAGAATCCTTACCGGCCTTGGGATTGCCCGCTATTTTCCCTTTATCTACGGGGGCGACAGCTTTGCGCAGAAGAAGCCCGACCCGGTGGGCGTCAGGGAGCTGATGAGCGCGACAAACGTTTCGACCCGGCAGACCCTCATGATTGGCGACTCGGATACCGATGTGCTCACGGGACGCAATGCGGGAGTGTGGACCTGCGGGGTCACTTACGGCTTCGGGGCGCATACGCTCGCCAGTGCGCCGCCGGACTTCTTGATAGGCGATCTCCGTGAGCTGCCCCCGCTGCTTGACGGGAAAGGAGAGCAGACAGCAGAAGGCAGTAGGCAGTAAATAGCAAGCGCGGGCAGGAGAGGGAAATGCTCGGCGCGGGCCGCGGAGTGCGAGGTTGAATCGCAGCGGCAAGCGCCGCGCTGATAATCCCACCGCCTCGCGGCGACGCGGCCTCTTGGTGGGCCTCGAAGGTTGATTGATTCGCGCGTCCTGTGGCACTCCAACCACAAGGTGTCGAGAGGGCATCTAATCGAGGGCAGAGCG
>JALHUF010000628.1 GCA_022866195.1 Terriglobia bacterium | reverse complement strand
TTGCCGAGGGACTTGGACATCTTCTGGACACCGTCCAGCCCCTCGAGGATGGGCATAGTCATGATGACCTGGGGTTCCTGCCCGTACTCTTGCTGGATAGTGCGCCCCACAAGCAGGTTGAATTTCTGGTCCGTCCCGCCCAGCTCCACGTCGGCCTCGAGCGCCACCGAATCGTAGGCCTGGGCCAGCGGGTAGAGCAGCTCATGGATAGCAATCGCGCGCTGTTCCTTCATGCGGTTCGAGAAATCGTCGCGTTCCAGCATCCGCGCGATGGTGTACTTCGAGCACAGGGCGACCCAGTCGCGGCCCGTCAGCTTCCCCAGCCAGCGGCTGTTGAAATCCACGACCGTCTTTTCCGGGTCGAGAATCTTAAAGACCTGTTTCTTGTAAGTCTCCGCGTTGGCCGCGACTTCCTCCGGGGTCATGGGTTTGCGGGTTGCGGACTGCCCGGAGGGGTCACCAATCAGTCCGGTGAAGTCCCCGATGAGAAAAATCACTGTGTGGCCGAGGTCCTGGAAGTGCTTCAGCTTGCGGATAAGAACGGTGTGGCCCAGGTGAATGTCCGGCGCCGTGGGGTCGAAGCCCGCTTTCACGCGGAGCTTCTTGCCCATTTTCTCGGCGCGTTCCAGCTTGGCGCGCAATTCTTCGACGCGGATCGTCTCCTCCGCGCCCTTCATGAGGTAAGCGAGTTGTTCGTCTAGGGTCATGAGATTCAATCCGGCAAGTCGAGCTGCCGCAGAGGAAGAATGCCTGGGTAACGGCGGGTCTTACGCAGGAAAACCTCGTCCGCAGTCACCAGAGTGCTACCTGTCTCCAAAGCCAGAGCCAGGAAATACGAGTCGTAAATCGTCGTGCCACAAGTTGCAGCAATCTCAACTGCCTCCGTGAACGTCGCCCAGCTAAGAGGCTGGAGCTCAATACTCAGCTCTCTCAGGTGGTTCAATGCTTCGTGGACAGACGAGGCAGGGAGCCTCTGGGATGTTACCAATGCGTTGGCGACCTCGAAAGGCAAGAGCTGCGGCGCTCGCAGTATGCATAACCCCTGACCGAAATGCTCGAGAAGCCGAAATGCCTGGGCGATGTCACTCTCTTCTTTCTCGACATACCACTTGACCACAACCGAGCTGTCCACGACAAACGCAAGCGCGGGAAGGGGCAAGGTCATTTCCCCTGTTTCTTAAGCCGGTATCGCCAGTCGTGCACAATCTGCTCGGCGGGCCAGTCACCCATCCGGTGAGCAATCCTCCGTATGCCCTTGATGGCCTTGCGTCGCTGTTCGCGAAGGCTTGCCTCCTCGGTTTCGCGGTCATGATTCTGGGCCAATACCTGGACGCCCTCGCGCAAGATCGCGCTGCGGGAAGTCTTATTGTGGCGAGCCAAGCGGTCGGCCAGACGAACCGTCTCCGGGTCAACGGTAATGTTGATTCGTATTTTCCCGCCCATACTGCCCTACACACCGCAGTGTATCATCACCGGCGGCGCTTGTCCAACTCTCTCCGACGCGGGTACGCCTGAAACGCCAGCCGGCCATCGGCGCCGCAAGCCCTTGCGGGAATTGTAGAAGCTGACCATATAATCCGTAGGCAGCGTCTTCGTCGCCTGGCCGTCCGCCGCTGGGTTCCGGGCAGCGGCAGGCCAAGTCAGCGATTCGCCGGCTCTGCCCAAGCCGCACGAGGTAACCGACCCAAGCAAGCCGGAGTTCAGGCGCGAGTACGGACAGTCATTTCTTGAGCAGTGTCCGGCGGCCTTCGAGGCGAATCCGGTCCTCCAGCAGCAGGCGAACCGCTTCGGAGTAAATCCGGTGCTCTTCTTTGAGGATGCGGGCCGCCAGCGTCTCCACCGTATCGTCGTCGAGGATGGGCACGACGGCCTGGCAAACGATGGGCCCCGTATCCACGCCTTCGTCCACAATGTGGACCGTGCAGCCGGTGAACTTCACGCCGTAATCCAGGGCCTGCTTCTGGACTTCCACACCCGGAAAGCAGGGGAGCAAGGCCGGGTGGATGTTCAGGATGCGCCCGGGGAACGCGCGGATGAAGTAGGGGCTCAGGATGCGCATGAAGCCCGCCAGACACACCAAATCCACCTGAAACTCCTTGAGCACCGCCACGACCTCCCGGTCAAAGGCCTCACGTTCCTTGCCTTTGGAGGGGATGAACCGGGTGGCTAAGCCCATCTTCTGGGCGGTCTGGAGGCCCAGGGCATCTTCCTTGTTGCTGATGACGACGGCGATTTCCCCGGGGATTTTTCCCGCCTGCACATTGCGGGCGATAGCTTCGAAGTTCGAGCCCCGACCGGAAAGGAGAATTCCGAGTTTTTTCATAGACGCCCCCTACCGTAGCGCCGCCGTCCCGGCGACAGTGCCTGGCGAGCAAGCCGGCGAGGCGCCGGTGCTACGGAGGGCAGCACTGCGGCCCGGGTTGAGGAATCGACGCGATACGGATGCTCTGCGAGAGCTTTCACCTAGGATTCGACGTATTTTACGCTGGGCCGGCCGCGGACGATACGGCCGATGATCCAGGACTTTTCCCGTTTCTTGGTGAGCGCCTGCGTGACGCGCGGCAGATCGCGCTCCGCCACCACGAGCGCCAGGCCGATCCCCATATTGAACGTGCGGAGCATGTCGTCTTGCGGTACGCGCCCGCGGCGGGCGACGAGTTCGAAGATGGGCAACACGGGCCAGGAGCCCAGCCGAATCTCCGCCTGGCAACCAGGCGGCAGAATCCTGGGGGTGTTATCCGTCAGGCCGCCGCCGGTGACGTGAACGATGCCCTTCAGCCAGCGCCTCGCGAGCAAGGGCTGAACCACTGGCCAGTAGCACCGGTGCGGCGCCAGCAACTCATCGCCCAGCGTCCGCCCCAGTTCCGGGACGTGCTGGGTCAACTCCATGCCCTCCTGCTCGAGCAGAACCTTGCGGGCCAGCGAATAGCCGTTGGTGTG
>JALHUF010000627.1 GCA_022866195.1 Terriglobia bacterium | reverse complement strand
GGCCTCAGGGGCTGAAGCCGCGCAATCGGGACGGGTTGTCCTCGTTGCTGGCGGCGATTCGTGGCTGCGGCGAGGGGAACTGCGCGGCTACAGTGCCGACTTCCTTTGCAGGCGCTCCAGGCGGTGAGCGAAGCGTTTGAGGTGGGTCGGATTGCCAGCCTGCTCGCGCAGCCGCGCGATGGCTGTGCTGGTGAATTTGAGGGCGGCAGTCACATCCCGCTGGCGATGCTCGTAGTAGATAGCTAATTCTTCCAGCGCCTGGATGGCGAAGGGCGCTTCGCGGCGGGCGAGCTCATTCCAGAGCTCGACGGCCAAATCGTGTTGGCGCTGCCGCTTGTGCTGGGCGGCCAACTGCCACAGCGCCTGCGTCTCGACAAGTTGGGGCAGGCCCTTGTCCAGGGCTTGTTTGCAGGTCTCGAGCGAACGTTCCGTGGCGTGCGCGCGCTGGAAGATGCGGCTCAGGCTGAACAAATCGAGGCTGGAAGCCAGCGTTCCCGCATCGCTCAGCGCTCGCGCCAGTTCCACCGTCAAGCCGGCCAGCGAAACGATGTCCAGCGCGTTGTGATAGAACACCGGCTGGAGCGCCTGCGCGCTTCCCGTGCGCAAGTAATCGAAGTAGATTTGCGGAATCTCCGACCCCGGGACGTCTCCTTCCCGGCTCACTCCCAGAACTTCCTGTTCCAGACGCGTGAGCTCGCAGGTCTCCAGACGCAGCTTCCACAAGCGGCGGGAGGGATGAAGCGCATCCAGATGCACCAGGCGGGCGAAAGGAGACTTCAAGCGCGCCAGGGCGTAGCGGGTTTCGAGCAGAGGAAGGTCGAAGGTCTTGCCGTTGAACGTGACGACTCCTCTGTAACCTTGGAGGGCCTCGGCGACCGCCACGAGCGCGGCCTTTTCCTCCGGATAGTCGCGCAGGAAATACTGCCGGATAACAAATTTCGAGCCCTCGACGGCGCCCAGGCCGATGAGGAAGGCGCAAGTGCCCGTGCCGCCCGCCAAGCCCGTGGTCTCGGTGTCCAGATACACCAACTCCGAGGTCGGGGGAAGGACGGCATCTTCCAGCCAGAGATTCAAGGGGCTGAGGTCGGCGCTCGCCAGATCGCTGGTGCGAAGCTTCCCGTAAGGCCGGCCAAAGGGTAGCGCCTGCCGCGCCAGGAAGAACTCGCCGTAAGCATTCTTCTCCACTTGCCCATCAACATATTCCTCGATGCGCTGGGGCGCGCGCTGGGCGGGGAGCGGGCGCGCGGGTCGCTCCAGGCGGCGCAGGTACTCAAGCTGGCGCTCCAGCTCGGTATCGCGGCTGCGAGTCTTTGCCGCCTGTTTCAGTTGTCGGAGTTTTTCTTCCAGGTTCATTGCGAGTAGCCAGTTGTCAGTTGCCGGTTGCCAGTTGCGCGACCTCGCCAATTGAGAATAGCAGAGAACTGACTACTGACAACTGACCGCTGGCAACTTCTTCAGAATCGCGAGCGCTACCTCTTTCCCCTTTTCTCCAATCTCTCCTACCGGGCCCACGCAGGAGGGGCAACCGCTGGCGCAGGGACAATTCGCAATCAGTCTATAGGTATTCCCGAGCAGCGTCTCGCTCATCCGGAACAGTGGTTCGCTGAAGCCCACGCCACCGGGATACTTGTCGTAGAGATAGATGTTGGGCTCGAAGATAACACGCGGGGTTCGGGTTTCGGGGTTCGGGGTTCGGACCAGGAGATGAGCATCTGCTTGCTGGCTGCTGTCCACAGTGTTTTCGCCGATGGCAACGCCCAGATCCCGCGCATCGCACATCACGAGCAACGTGGCAATCGCCTGCAAGGCGTTGCCCAGTCCTGTGACGCCGTCGAGGCGCGCGCCGCGATCATAGGGCAGTTCCTCGAGCATCTCGCGCGGCAAGGTGAGCCAGTAGGCCGTGGTGTGCATCTCCTGCTCGGGCAGCGTCAGCTCACCCGAGCCCACATTCTCCATGGTGTGGAACTTGATCTTCTTGAAGCCGACCACCTGCGTGTTCACTTGCACTTCGCCGTGGTTCTTGCGCGCCGGGCCGGCGGGCGCTTGGTCGAAGGTTTGGAGGATCTGAATTTTCGTGTAGGAAATGGCATCGGTGAAGTAGTCGGAGTCACATTGCTTGACGTAGGCTTTGCGATCTTCATAGTCGAGGCGCTCCACGTGATACTGCTGGCCGTCCTGCATGTAAATAGCCTTCTCATGGACGGTGGTGAGGGCGCTCGAGAAATCCACTTCGCCGATGACCTGCGACTCTTCGGTGTTATCCACGATTACGAAGTTGTCGGAAGAAATCGACCGCAGGCTGATAGCGTCGGCCGGATAGCTTTCCGAGACCCAGTGCCAGCCGTCGGTTGTGTGGTGGAGGAAGCCGATCTCTTCCAAATGCTGGCAGAGCCGCTTCAAGTCCAGCGCGCCAAACTTCTCGTCCTCGCGCAGCGGCAGCTCGAAGGCAGCGCACTTCAGGTGGTTGAGCAGGATGAAGAGATTGTCGGGATTAACGTAGCCGTGCTCGGGCGAGCGGCCGAAGAAGTAGTCGGGGTTTTGCACCATGAACTGGTCGAGGGGCGCGCTGGAGGCCACGAGCACCGCGGCGGAGCTCCCCCGCCGGCGGCCGGCGCGGCCCGCGCGCTGCCAGGTGGAAGCGATGGTCCCGGGATAGCCCGCCAGCACCGCCACGTCTAGGCTACCAATGTCGATGCCCAGTTCCAGCGCGTTGGTGGCCACCACGCCCAACAGCCGTCCCTCGCGCAGGTCGCGTTCGATCTCCCGGCGCTCCAGCGGCAAGTAGCCTCCACGGTAGCCTCGGACAGCCTCCGGCCCGAGAGGAATTTTGGCGAAGTCTTCTTTCAGGTAAGTCACCAGGATTTCCGTCGCCAGGCGGCTGTTGGCGAACACGATGCTTTGGAGCCCGCGGTTCAGGAAAGTCCGGGCCACGCGGCGCGTGTCGTTCAAATACGACCGCCGGATGCCCAGTTGCGGATTCACCACGGGCGGGTTGTAGAAGACGAAGAATTTCTCGGCGGCGGGCGCGCCATTCTCCTCGAGCAGCTCGACGTTCTCTTCGATGATGCGCGTGGCGAGTTCAGCGGGGTTGGCAATCGTGGCCGAGGCGCAGATGAACTGCGGCCGGCGCCCGTAGAATTCGGCGATGCGCTTCAGCCGCCGCAGCACGTTCCCGAGATGGCTGCCGAAAACGCCGCGGTAATAGTGCAGCTCGTCGATGACCACGTAGCGCAGGTTCTCAAACAGCCGCTGCCACTTGGTGTGGTGAGGCAAGATGCCGGTGTGGAGCATGTCGGGGTTGGTAATGACCAGGTTGCCGCGGGCGCGGATGGCCTTGCGGGCGTCCTGGGGCGTGTCGCCGTCGTAAGTGAAGGTGCGGATCTCGTCGCCCAGCTTGTCGGTCCAGCGATTCAGTTCCGCCAACTGGTCCTGGGCGAGCGCCTTGGTGGGGAAAAGATAAAGCGCTCTCGCCTCCGGGTCTCCGATGAGCGCGCTCAGAATCGGCAAGTTGTAGCAAAGCGTTTTCCCCGAGGCCGTGGGCGTGACCACCACGAAATTCTTGCCCGCGCGCGCCAATTCGCAGGCCGCGGCTTGATGCGAGTAGAGGCTCTCAATGCCACGCGCACGCAGAATCTCGTCGATCCGTGGCGGCAAGAATTCCGGGAAGGACACGAGTCGCGCCTCGCGGGCCGGGAAGTGTTTCACCGCCGTCACCACGCCGCGCGCCGGGAAGCCCTTGAACTTCTCCCGAATCTCCTCCAATGCTCCTTGTACTGTGGCCAATGCCTTGGTCTCCGCGTCCACGGCTCCTCGCTTTCAGGCGTCAGGTGCAAAGGCGGAAGGGTGAAGGGTAAAGTGTGAAGTATGCAGATGACTTGGTCGCGGTGTTCGCCATTTCAGCCTTCATCCTTTAGCCTTTACCCTTCTTTTCGCCTTTTCTTCGCTCATGCTACCACAAGCCGGGCGGAGCGCCAAACGGAATCGGAGGGAGGAGGGAACTAGGGAACAGGGAGGAACCACCCGATTGATCCATCGGTTCATCGGATCATTGATTCACTGAGTCACTGATTCACTGACTCAATTTTCCAATGATTCAATCACCCGATGACTCACTGGCCCAATTCTCTCAATCTTCAATCTGCAATCGGCAATCCGCTGTCCCCTGTAACCTGCTCCCTGTAACCCCCTTCCCCGACTTCTGTCTTCTGCCTCGTGTCTCCTGCTCGTCACTTGCCACTCGTCACTTCCGCTGAGGGCGTGCTTGAGATCGGGCCCCGCCTGAGTTATCCTTCCCACCCTGATGGAGCGGTGAATTGCCCCAAACGGACAAGATTCTTGGGCAGGTTCTTCGCGGCACGTCCGACGCAAACATTTCGTTTGCGGGGTTGCGCCGGCTTTTGTTGAACCTGGGCTTTGGCGAGCGCGTTCGAGGCAGTCACCACATCTTCTGGAGAGATGGGGTCGAGGAAATCCTCAACTTGCAGCCCAAGGGGAGCAAGGCCAAGCCCTATCAGGTCAAGCAGGTCCGCCATGTTATACTGAAGTACCGGCTGGGAGACGACGTCGATGCCTAAGTACGAAGTCATCATCTATTGGAGCCAAGAAGACCAGGCGTTCATCGCGGAGGTCCCGGAACTGCCGGGCTGCGCCGCCGACGGCAAGACCTACCAGGAAGCTCTCGCCAACGTGGAAGTCGTCATCCAAGAGTGGCTCGAAACGGCGAAGGAGCTCGGCCGACCCATCCCTGCACCCAAAGGCCGCCTCGTCTTCGCTTAACCGCCCCGGTGTCCCGCCTGGTTTCTTCTGACTTCTGACTTCTGAATTCTGAATTCTGCTGTGTGCTCGTCACTTGTCACTCGTCACTGGTCACTGTTCTTTGCGTCACTTGTCACTGGTCACTGTTCTTTTCCCCCTTGCATCGCCCTCCGAGTAGTTGTATATGATGAACGATAACGCGGCGGTAATGCGTTGGCCCGCACACATCGCGGAGAATGCAATGCATGCGCCACCCGCGGGAGACAATTGGAGTAGGGGGGCATACGGCAAATGACGGACAACTCCAGGCCAAAATCGAAATTGGTCGTGATTGGGATCCTCCTCATCCTCCTCGCGATCTTCATGCCCAACGCTCTCATCAGGACAGTTGCACCCAGCCCGCTGACCCTTTTGTGGGCGCTGCTAATAGACGGTCTCAGGCTCTGTTTCTTTATTGGCATTGCCTGCGTAGCGATCGGCTGGCTCAGAAATCGCAAGCTCAAAAGCAAGTAGCGCACATCTGTCCTTCAGGTCTGCGGCTTTTCAGTGAAATGCCGCGGGTGGCGCATCTACGCCTGTGGCGGCGCGCGTATATGGCGCTATTCGCGATGTGTGCGGCTCTGCGAAATCAGCCGCAGAGAAATGGCGATATGAAATCGCCGCTACAGGTAGGATGACGGGGGTCGGGTCGTCCTCAAAACGGGCGAAACTGCGCGCTCGATTCATACACCGTGATGCCGTGTCCCGTTTGGAGGTCGGTGAGCGTCACGGCGTAGAGGCGCCCTTTGGCGAACGACGCTTCGAGTTGGTGTCGCGTACCGAGCCAAGTCAAATGCTGCCCACCGCGAAAATCGGTCATGCTCCGGTCCGGCGCGCCGAGCGCCTGCTGCACGTCGCCGACCGCCGGCGTGATGCGCAGCCTTTGCGGGCGCACGCGTCGCGCGCCCTCCACCGTGGACACTGCGATCTCCTCGCCCCCGGCCGCGACGACCGCCGATTGAACGAATGATTCGATCTTCTGCTCCCCCCTGGCCAGTTCCGCCGCCGCCCTTTCCTTCTGGATTTTCGGCAAGGCGAGCGTGAGCCAGAGAATCACCCCCGCAAAGATCGCCACCTGGATGATGATCGTCCTGGTCCGCAGGCTGCCGAAACTCCATCGAGCCATCACGTGCTTCCACCTCTCGCGCCAGACGGAGGCATTCTACCCGCAATTGGCAAAGATCAGTGACAAGTGACGCGAAGAACAGTGACAAGTGACGAGTGACATGTGACGAGAAGAGGGTCAGGGTAAGGCGGGAGCGATTACGGCCGGCGGTCAGTCAATCCGGTTGCCGCGGTTGGAGTTCGAGCAGAT